>CAYQBZ010000079.1:6686-11160 GCA_964415855.1 uncultured Rikenellaceae bacterium | reverse complement strand
TACCATGTCAATAACGTCGCCGGTAAGATCACCCTCAAAAAATGGGTCACTGACAATTGTGAGTGAGGCAAAATATTTTGGAAGAATAGTGTAACTCTTATCATACTTAAGGAACGAAAGCCGGTCTGACTTTATCCCGGCTTTGTCAAACTCTTCCCTCAGGCGCCCGATTCTCATCTGATCCATTTCGAATACGACCAGGGAGAGCGATGTTTCTGTCAACAGCCCTTTCACCAGGTCCATGTTTCCGGTTCCGTATATCACACAATACCCATCTGTTATACCCGCATTATTAATAAATTTTTTAGTTCCTGATGAAAAATTAAAGGTCGGGTTAATATATTTTGTAACATTTGTTACATTATCTACCGCTTGCTCCCCATAAACCAGAATAGTGCCATCATCAGTCACAGCTATCAGCTTACCGTTTGAAGCCAAAAGACGCTCAATATTTTTATCGCAGCTGGCAGACCATTCAATGCTGTAATGATTACCAGGTTCTAGCTTAATTGCGGTAATTGTGGTACTGTCGGCAGCATATAGCCTGTCTCCTGCCTTAATCAGGTCCTTATTTGCCGGTATATCTGATTCCCAAAGTGTTACAAGCTTCTTTTCCTGATCAAGCATGGCCGCCCTGATTTTCTTGCCTGAGAAATACATGATATCACCGTCTATTACCGGATATTCCCCTGCATCCTCTCTTAATAATTTTCCTGATCCTGAATCAAACATATAGGTCATACGGCCCCTGTTATGATTGAAAAAGACCTTGTCGTTACTGCAGGTAAATGCTCCGCCCGTCTTACCGCTTTCTGCCAGCAGGTAGTACAGCTCCTCCCCTGTTTCCACGTTAAAAGCTGCAGGAACTGTGCGTCCGCCGGCCACCAGCAACTTGTCACCACTTATAGTAAAGGCCCCCTGCGGCGCAATATCGGCAAATGCAGGCGATCTGTGTGGCTGAAGTATATAGTTACTTGACGTGCCGTCATTTTTCCATATTATCCTGCCCGTTTCAGGGTCAATGGCATAAATATAGGTGCCCATCATAGGGAAGATACTCGCGGCGGTATATAATACATCATCCTTAATTACAATACCTCCGCGGGCCGGCCACATTGAAATAAGCCGCTGGTTCCCCAGTATTTTATACCCGGCAGGTGCCAGGCATAATTTCCAATTCAGTTGCCCGGTGTTTGCGTCGAGACAATAGCAAAAGCCATCATCACCCGTAAAAAACAGGCTTCCTTTATGTACGGCAAGTGGAAGTCTTACAGGACCGTCAGCATAGAAATGCCACAACTCCTTTCCTGAGTTCAGGTCGAGCCCGATAACCTTATCCTGGTCGTTAAAGCCCAGGAACATTTTGCCGTCGGCTACGACAGGCTCAAATATCCTGTCAAACTGCATCAGGTTCTGATTCAGCGGATCATCCCAGACAGGTATCCTGGGAGAATATGTAAGCTGCCACTGGAGAAAGAGCTCCCCGGGAAGCTTTTCGGGAGTGCAGGCAGAACGGTTGTGGTCATAACGCCACATCGGCCAGTCGTAGAACTGCGATCGCGCAATACCGGTGACCAGGAAAAACAATATTATCAGGGGCAGTCTTTTCATTTTCTCCTGTGATGTTTTACAAGATTTTTAAAGATAATTGTTTTTTTGTTTTATGGATGGTTCCTTATTTCATATAAACCATTTTTGGGGAAAAGAAAAATACCCCTCTCCCGGTTTCGGCAGGATGATCTTCTTTGGGATACAGGCCAGGTTTATCAGGAACCAGATTACCAAGTTGTAAAGTAATGATGCAGGATAATGAGATACTCCTCAGGAGGTAATAAATAACTATTTGCATCAGACTTTTTTCAACAAAAGCACCACTTTCAGAGCTTCATCCACATGTCGCTCAGCCTGTATATGAGAATTGAATATATGCACTACTTTGCCATTCTGATCTGCAACATAAGTAACGCGACCGGGAATCATTCCTAAAAAAGTTGTTGGCACGCCAAACAACTTTCGCACTTTATTCTGTCCGTCACTCAGAATAGGATAATTAAGACGGTAATTTTCGGCAAATTCCTTATGACTCTCAACCGACTGCCCGCTTATCCCAATCACTACAGCATCCGCTTCATCGAATAACTCCGAAGTATCACGGAAATAACAGGCCTCCCTTGTACAGCCATGGCTGCCATCCTGCGGGTAGAAAAAAATAACAAGTTTATTCTTCCCCAGGACAGACTCTATATTAAACATTTTCCCATCCTGATCAGGAAGGGAGAATAATGGTATGGTATCTCCTACTTGTATTCTATCCATCAATTAAGATTTAAAGCATGGTTAGTTCACAAATAAGTTTAAAAATAGTTTACGATTAAAGTTCTGTAAGACAATAATACAATCAGGACAGCATCAGATATTTCTCAATATCCCTGATCAGACTTTCGGGTTTTGTGGCCGGGGAATATCTCTTTACCGGTGTACCATGGGAATCAATAAGGAACTTGGCAAAATTCCATCTTATCTTTGTTCCGAATAATCCCGGAAGCCTGTTTTTCAGATATTTATAAAGTGGATGGGCGTTATCGCCGTTGACCTCAATTTTAGAGAACACAGGAAAAGAGACATCATATCTGATAAGGCATCCCTCGGCGATCTCTTTCTCCGAACCCGGTTCCTGTCCTCCGAACTGGTTACATGGGAAACCTAGTACTACCAGTCCTTTCTCCTTATACTGCCTGTACAGCTTCTCCAATCCTTCATACTGGGGAGTAAAGCCGCATTTACTCGCTGTATTTACTACAAGAACCACTTTCCCTTCATATGAATCCATACTTATTTCGTTTCCCTGTAGCAATTTAGCACTGAATTGATAGAAGTTTTCCTGCAATTCATTCATTATGACCCTGTTTCACTTAATTTTAGTCCTTACTGCAACCAGTACTCTGACATTTTCCACATCTGAGAGATCGTTGATAATAAGTGTGAGACCTCTTGTTGAGCCATATTTTTTGGCATTTATAAATTCCTTTTTCAGCGACATCGGTAGTTCACTGCTCTCAATTGCCGGCTGAGCCCTGTCGGGGAACCAGAATGTAATCCTGAAAGTATTTTCTATAAGACTGATCCAGAATACTGTTTTTTTCTTCCAGATCATTTTAAACAACCACCTCTTCCCGTCGTTATAATATTTCCACTGACCACCGGATTCCGGATATTGTTCCTTCATATGTTCCATTATGCTCTTCCAAAGGTTCTTTTTATCTCCAATTAGTGAGAAAATAAGATCATCCGTTGGAATTGTATCCTTATCAGAAAGAAGTGTATTTTCTTTTTGCTCCATATAAAATATTGATAACTCAGTTAATAAATCCCTGTAAAGTTACAGAATTGAATTGATAAACCAGGCATCATTAACTTAAGGGGTAATTTAATCTCGATTTGAGTTGTTCTGATTATATTCTTACTTTTATAATAAAATAGGTAAAGATAAAATGACAGGCAATATACTAAATAAACTTTGCACGAGACACAGTGCTCTCATCGCTGTGAAGGATCAGATAGGCAAGGCTTCAGAAAAGATAATTGAAAGCTATTCGGCAGGCGGGAAATTGCTCGTTTGCGGGAATGGAGGCAGTTGTTCTGATGCAGAACATTTTGTCGGGGAGCTTATGAAGAGCTTCGAACTGCAAAGACCTTTACAGAAAGATATTGCTGACAGGCTCGCCGGAACATCCGGAGAAAGAGGTATATTACTGGCTGAGAAACTCCAGGGCGGGTTACCGGCAATATCTCTTACCTCCCAAACCTCGCTTACCACTGCCATCAGTAACGATATGGATTCCGGTCTTGTATATGCACAACAGGTAATTGGGTATGGACAAAGAAATGACGTCCTCATTGCAATAAGCACTTCCGGTAATTCTGAAAACATAATTAATGCATGTATAACTGCCAGGGCGATGTATATGCATGTAATAGGATTAACCGGCAGATCAGGCGGTAAGCTAAGGGAACTATGCGATATTCTGATCAATGTTCCTGAGGAAAGGACTGCTCTGGTTCAGGAGCTGCATCTCCCTGTACTGCATGCCCTGGCATCTGTAACAGAAAATTATTTTTTTGGCAAATAATAATGAAAGCTGAATTACTGGAGGAAATATTAAAAAAGATAAGTACTGTGAAAATCGCTGTCACAGGTGATTTTTGCCTTGATGCCTACTGGTTTGTTAATGAGTCCCGAAGTGAAATCTCGGTTGAGACAGGTCAGCCCACTAGACCGGTTCAGTACCAGAGATACTCGCTCGGGGGAGCAGGAAATGTTGCCAATAACCTTGCTGCGATGAAAGTCGGAGAAGTAATTGCCTTTGGCGTTACAGGAGATGATCCGTTTGGACCGGTAATGATAAGACTGATGCAGAATTCAGGGATCAATACGGTCAATATGCTGACGCAGAAAGAGAAATGGTCAACTCAT
>CAYQBZ010000079.1:3137-6676 GCA_964415855.1 uncultured Rikenellaceae bacterium | reverse complement strand
TGTCAGCAATAAGGAAGAAAGCAGGATCGATTTTGGCAATTTCAACAAGCTATCAGTGAAAAGTGCCGACCGGCTGATCACAAATCTTAGTACAGCCCTGCGTGATGTTGACCTCGTTATCATCAATCAGCAGGTTCTGTCAGGTATCCACACCGGATACCTGAAGAAGAAGCTTGCAGAAATAATAAAAGAGGTACCCGACAAAATATTTATTGCGGACAGCAGGAATTTCACTGATTTCTATGATGGTGCCTATCGTAAGATGAACGACACAGAGGCCTCGCTTCTGTGCGGTATCAAAAAAGATCCTGATGAGATCATCCCTTTGTCAGACTCCCTGCTTAATGCAGAAACACTATTTGAGAGATATGAAAAACCTGTTTTCATAACACGTGGCAGCCGCGGTTCGCTTGCAGTTGACGGATCAGGTATAATTGAGATACCCGGACTGTCGATTCTTTCCAAAATAGACACTGTAGGAGCCGGGGACAGTTATCTCGCAGGAGTTGCTGCTACTCTTGCCGCAGGTTACTCCCTTGGTACTGCCGCAGAGATAGGTTCATATGTTGCAGGAGTTACTGTCAGGAAGCTTTACCGGACCGGTACTGCTTCGCCAGCCGAAATTCTGGATACAGGGTCAGATCCTGACCTGATATACAACCCTGAACTGGCTGAAGATATGAGGCAGGCAGAATACCTGGATAGCACAGAGATTGAGATAATAAACAGGTTGCCGGAGAATCTTAAGATCAGACATGCCATATTTGACCACGACGGAACAATATCAACTCTTCGCGAAGGATGGGAACATATAATGGCACCAATGATGATAAAAGCCATACTGGGAGACAAATTCCATGAAGCTGATGAAGTAATATACCATAAGATCGAATCGAGGGTACATGAATTTATTGATCAGACAACAGGGATCCAGACCCTGATGCAGATGAAAATCCTTCTGGATATTATACTCGAATTTGGATTTGTACCTGATGATAAGCTGCTTGATGAATACGGCTATAAAAATATTTATAACAATGCTCTGATGGAGATGGTCGGTGTTCGTGAGCATAAATATAAAAACAGGGAACTCTCCATAGATGATCTTACAATAAAAAATTCTGTCCATCTTCTTAAAAAGCTCAGTGAAGCAGGTGTAAGGCTATATCTTGCCAGTGGTACTGATGAAGATGATGTCAGAAATGAAGCTAAGGCCCTTGGATATGAACACCTCTTTGAAGGCGGTATTTACGGAGCCGTTGGTGATATCAGGAAAGATGCAAAGAGGATTGTTCTTGACCGTATCCTTGATACCATAGGAGATTCAGGGAATGAGCAGGTAGCTACATTTGGCGACGGACCGGTAGAGATAAGGGAAACACGTAAAAGGGGTGGTATTACCATTGGAGTTGCGAGCGATGAGATTAAGCGTTTCGGGCTGAACATTAAGAAAAGAACCCGTCTAATAAAAGCCGGGGCAGATATTGTGGTTCCGGACTTTTCACAGATGAATGAATTGCTGACCTTATTAAAAATCAGATAAGATGGGTCACCGGATATTTGACAGGGATAAGCTCAATATCAAAAAGCTTGGAGAACGTTATAACAAGATAGCAGCCGATAAAGACATGATCCCGGTATCCCGGCAACCATCCCGACTTTCCCGGGAAGCAAAGGACATAGTAAAAAAGACTGCCACCCGGATCATGTCAGCCAGGAAAAAAGAGAGACCGGTGATGCTTGCCTTTGGTGCCCACACAATTAAAAACGGGCTGGGTCTGATCCTCAGAGCATTGATAAAAGAAGGGTGGATCACTCACCTGGCAACAAACGGAGCAGGTATAATTCACGACTGGGAAATTGCATGGCAGGGTAAAACAAGCGAGGATGTAAGAGAAAATGTAAGAAAAGGAGAGTTTGGAATATGGGATGAAACCGGCTTTTATATAAATCTTGCCCTCCTTGTCGGTGCCTACGAAGGCCTGGGCTACGGTGAATCAGTAGGCAGGTTGATCTCACGGGAAGGCCTTGATATTCCTTCGGCATCATATCTGAAAAGCGAAGCTGAGGCAAATATCGGGACCAGGCATGAAAAAGCAGCTGCTGCCATTGACCTGCTTGGAGTTGTGAAAAAATTTAACCTCAGTCCGGGATTCATGGATATCCCACATCGCTGGAGGGAATATTCCGTACAGTCATGTGCTTGGGAGCTTGGAGTTCCTTTCACCGGACATCCGATGTTCGGCCAGGATATTATATACAATCACCCGGCCAATAATGGAGCTGCAATAGGGAGAACAGCATTGACTGACTTTCTCTGCTTTGCTGAAAGTGTAAGCAGGCTGGAAGATGGCGTTTACATGTCATTGGGTTCTGCAGTTATGTCGCCAATGATATTTGAAAAAGCACTATCAATGGCGCAGAATATTGAAATACAGCATAACAGGCATATTGACAATCATTACATACTTGTGGTTGACCTGGCAAAATCGGATTGGAACTGGCAAAAAAAGGGGGAACCGCCTGTTAATGATCCTGCCTATTATTTAAGGTATTGCAAGACATTTTACCGTATGGGTGGTGAGATGCATTACCTCACTGCCGATAACCGTTACTTCCTGCCAGCTCTTTATAATAACCTATCCAGCCTTTGAACTGACTGCACCATCGACCGCACAGAATGGTAATTCACTTTCCATGAGTGGCTCATATGTGTCCAGACAGGTTCACCACTCCTGGTGAGCAGGGGGAACCATTCGCCGACACCCTTGTTCACTAATTTATCAAAAACGAAACGGTGCACATTTTTATATCCATCCCAGTATTTAGTATCCTTAAACATATCAAAGGCATCGAGCATACCTATCAGTACTTCGGCCTGCTGCCAGAACTCTTTTTCCCTGTCGTATACACCGCCCGCATTAGGCCCTTCCACATATACACCACCATATTCCCTGTCGATACCGTTATCCAGCGTATGATCAAAAATAATCCTCAACAGTTCCCGGTATATATCCCGATCAATTTTTAATATCTCAAGAGCATGTATCAGGAGCCAGCCAAATTCAGCATTATGCCCGTAGCATGTATTATCGGTGGCATTTCCTTTCTGTCCGTCTTCAGAAAACCTGTCCCATCCCCAGATTATATCAAACTTGATCTGCGGGGCTACTGACCAGTCCTTGAAGAACTGGGGGATACCTGTCCTATATACGGGATGAATGATCCTGTTAAGCAGTATATCAATTATCTCCAAAAGTTTACGACGATGCACATCCTGCCCCGTACATTCATACAATGTTGTAAAGGCTTCCATCAGGTGCATATGCACATCAAGGGTTTTGCGGTTGCCCCCCTTACTGCCCGGACCGCAAAGAGTCCAGTCGCGAAGGAACATTTCCCAATAACCGCCATACATTGTATCGGAACAGTATTTCTGGATAAGATCGAACACTTTCCCGGCATATTCAATGCCACGCCTGTCTCCGGTTGCCAGGGTATATTCACTCAAAGAATATATTGCAAAGCTGTGACCGTAA
>CAYQBZ010000079.1:0-3127 GCA_964415855.1 uncultured Rikenellaceae bacterium | reverse complement strand
AAATGATCTTCTGATCGATCTTAACATTTCCTGCCCTGTCAGTTGTCCAGAAAAAGCCCCCATTCTTATTATCCCACATCCTGTCAAGCAGGTAATCGACACCATGAGAAGCAAGAGCAGCATATTTACCGTCACCGTAACCGGCCCGATGTGCTGAAGAGAGTGTGTATACCGATCGTGTCTGGGCAATGAGCGACTTCTCATCTTCCCCCGTATCATTACCTTTCATATCGAAATGTGTGATAAATCCACCATTCTTTTTGTCAACCATCCTGGTGGTCCAGAACGGGAGAAGCTCTTTAACAAGATGATGATAAGCTTCATCCCTTAGTTGTCTTACCTCTTCTCTGTTCATATCAAAAGATTATTTTCTTTGTTCGTATTTACAAAAATCCGGGAAATATTATAAAACCAGATTATTTAATTACATATTCTGCAATAGTCTTACCTGAAACATCTTTTACTACAGCCTTCAGGCCCTGGAGATCGGCTTCAACCTCTGCAAAGGAGTTATTCGAATTTACAAGGACCGTATACCCGTATCCCGATTTATCAGCTTCATAAAAGCTATTCCTGTGTGTATGGGCACTCAGCATCAGGTCAACACCGGCACCTTGCAGAACGGGTCCGAAATTATCTGCCAGGAACTGCTGCCCGTATCCCTGTCGTTCGCCCTTAACAACAGGTATATGGATTATCACAATCCTGTATACCGCTTTTTTGAAAGCATCGCTCCTTATCTCATTCTTCAGCCATTCCAACTCCTTAAGCCTGTATGAATCATAATCTGCCAGTCCATAGTAATACCTGTTATCGTCTGATTTGTCTTCTCCGCAGTCAAGTATAACAAAATGTACCGGCCCCCGCTCAAAGCTGTAATAGAACCTGTCATCCTTATAGTCAAAGTAGTTCCTGAGATCCCGGGCCATATATCCCCTGGTTTCATGATTGCCCCTAGCATAATAGAAAGGTTTGTGTGTTGCAAAATAAGTTACTGCCGTATCAATAAAGCCAGAGAATAGCTGGTCAACAGATTGGAGATAGTCAACCATATCACCATTGAAAACGTAGAAATCAGGAAAAGATGCAGATTCGTTCCTCAGGTAGGATCCCATCTTGCCTGCATTTTCATGAACGTCATTTATAACTGTAAACCTGACCAATCCGGATGCCGTGGGAGGAGTATCAAAACTCTCAGCACGCCTTACCAGGGTATCACCATAGTATATCCTGTAAGCCTGGTATTTCAATATCTGAACGGAACTGATACTGTACTTATAGGTTTTGCCCGGTTCAAGTCCTTCTACACGTACTTTATGAAGTATTCCCCCGCCGTCAACAATACCGTCATGACTATTCCTTACAAAACGCACATTACCATCAGGTGAGGTAAGGTTCACCCCCGGCACCGCAGGTTTATTGGTGGTCCAGACAAACGTGATACCTGAAGATGTAAGGTTTTGCAGATAAGGGCCATGAGTGATTGTAAAATTATCATTATCAATATCCTGGCTGAATGAAGCCACCGTTATGGATAATAAGAGGAAAATAAGTAATAAGTGCTTTTTCATATTGCAGGGCTTTTAATTTAATGTGACGACAATGCGACCTTCTCTTTCTCCGGGTTTATCTCCATCAGAGCTGTAACGGATCCATACCTTATGACCCTGAGAAATATCTTTATAATGAAAAGAAATTGTGAAAGGAGGAACAGCAGGAAGATCCCTGAACCACTACCCGGATACATTCCCGGTATTATTTTTGAAACAAGCCAGAGATATAAAAGCTGCAGGACCATCAATATTATCATCATTGGATATGACGATAAGAAGGTCCTGAATGTCTGACCAAATCCGAAACCTATAGCACTGAAAGGCCTGCTTTTATCCTGAATAACCTGCCAGGCCCTTGCATAATCTGCTGCAAGCAGCATAATAGCAAGTAAAAGAGAGAAAACAGAAATGGAAATGATTCCGGTACGAATAATAGTTAAATCTGACTGTGTGTCGGACTGGGCGGTCAGTGACACCGGTAATACGATTATCAGTATTGCCCCGACATAAATTATCAGACTTAATATCAAAGATACAACGAGGAAGGACCAGAAGTTTTTTGCTGATGCCCGAAAAAATTCAGCTGCGGAATATCCTGTTTCTGATCCCTTCAGGCAGTCAAAAAGACCTCCCGTAACAAATGCATTTAGAATCAATCCGAATATTAATGCAAGAAAAAAACCTGAACTGATAAGTGAGGCAAGGCTTTTAAGATATGTACCCATGTCAGCAAATACCTCAACATTAAAACCCTCTCTGAGATTCTCTGTGATCATGCTGTTACCAAAACCTGATTTCAGTGCTCCTTTCATCGGAATAGCCAGCAGGCTGACAAGTAAGAAGGAGAGGAGCCATATAATAAGGATGGTCCTCCATGATTTCACTGAGCGTGAGCCCGCTGATTTAAAAGCATTTAATATCTTCATAAACAACAGATTACAGTGATATAAAATTTATAAAAAACTGCATGTAAGATATTATCTTGTCGGTTATCCTCTTCAAGGGAAGTATATCAGGTTCAAGTGTCATTGAATTATTGGTGTAATTTACATCCATCATGATCTTATACTCAGGATCGATTTTTACCCATTCCAGTGTCCTGTTTCCTATATATTCATACTCTTTGTACCGGCTCTTCCCGTCCCAGTTTTCAAGTACTTCATCTCCGTTTTTAAAGTGTATCAGAACCTCTACCGGCAACATAACCTCTCCCACCCTTCCTATTTCAACTACCGATCTGTACAATGAATCGGATGCGTTTAAATTCGTACTGACAGAATCGCTTACTTCGTCGTTTTCATCCGGAGGCACCAGTTTCCTGCTATTGAATGAAAGCACTTTGTAATCGCAGATTCCGGTTCCATATAATGTCTGATCAAAGAACCAGTTCATATCGGGCCCGAACTTTTCTCCATGGTTGCGAACAACGACTTCATTTACAATATTTATAAAATCCCTTCCCGAAGGATGACGGAATGCCCATCTGCTGTAATACTCCATGAAGATATCATCCATGGTGTCTTCCCCGACGATACCCATCAGAGTGTGTAATATTGTTGCTGCCTTCTTGTATG
>CAYQBZ010000078.1:7250-11186 GCA_964415855.1 uncultured Rikenellaceae bacterium | reverse complement strand
CATTCCCATTTGAGTAAGGACATCATTCAACCCCATTTCAAAACTGTATTTAAAGAATCCCTGAGCCATCTACCTTCAGCCTGTCTCCTTTTAAAACGCTGCCTTAACGATCCTTGCAATATTATCCGACCTTCCCAGGGTATAATAGTGGATTCCCGGTACACCCTCGCTGAGCAGATCCTTCGATTGCATTGTTGCCCATTCTATACCTACCTCCCTGGCCTCCTCGTCTGTTTTACATCTCCTGACAGCCGACACCAGGTCATTGGGCAGGTCAATGTGAAAAGCCTGCGAAAGAAGATTTATATCGTTAAGCGCAGATACTGGCTTTAGTCCTGCAATTATGGGAACAGTGATCCCAGCCTTCCTGCATTCATTTCTGAACCTGCAAAACTTATTGTTGTCAAAAAACATCTGCGTAACGATATAGCTTGCTCCTGATTCTACCTTTAGCTTAAGATTTTCAATGTCCACCTGCCTGTTAGGTGCCTCAAAATGTTTCTCAGGATAACCTGCAACCCCGATACAAAAGTTTGTTGGAGATGAATCAACAAGAGTCTCTTCAAGATACTTTCCCTTATTCATATTTATTATCTGCCTCACAAGTTCAAAGGTATGTGCATGACCGTCTTTCTCCGGAATAAAACGGCGGGTTCCTTTCTGAGGATCACCCCTGAGAGCCAAAACATCATCTATACCAAGGAAATTCATTTCAATCAGCACATTCTCCGTCTCTTCTTTTGAAAAGCCCCCACAGAGTATATGAGGAACAACAGGAATATTGTACTTATATTTTACTGCAGCAGCAAGTGCAATTGTGCCAGGTCTTATACGTACCACCTTCTTTTGCAGTAAACCGTCAGGTCTCTCCTGGTAAATTGTCTCATTCCGATGGGAAGTAAAATTTATGTATGCCGGATCAAATTCTATAAGCCTGTCTATAGCCCTGTAAATCCTTTCAATGCTGTGGCCCTTAAGTGGTGGCAATAATTCAAAAGTAAATAAGGGTCCCTTAGCCTTGTTAATTTTATCAATAACACTCATATCTCTAATATCATAAATTTGGTGCGAGCCATCTGGCAGTCTCATCAACAGTCATATTTTTCCTTGAAGCATAGTCATTCAGTTGATCCTGACCTATCTTCCCTACATTGAAATAGGTGGAGGCTGGATGGGAAAAGAAATAACCACTGACTGACGCGGGAGGGATCATTGCATAGTTTTCAGTAAGACCTGCACCGATCCTTTCCTCTGCTCCAAGAAGATCAAAAAGTACTCTTTTTTCAGTGTGGTCGGGACATGCAGGATAACCCGGGGCCGGCCTGATCCCTTTATATTTAAGCTTAAGAAGATCTTCAACAGAAAGATCCTCCATGGATGCATATCCCCAATAATCTTTTCTTATCCTCTCATGGAGCCATTCAGCAGCAGCCTCAGCAAGACGGTCGCTCAGTATTCTTATCATTATGGTTGCATAATCATCATCTTTATATGTGCCGAGAGCCTCATCATCAAGCATTGCAGTAACAACAAAGGTACCCAGCCAATCAGTGAGTCCCGATGATTCCGGGGCAATATAATCCGAAAGAGAAAGGTTTGGAACTCCTTTTTCCTTTGACTCCTGGTTCCTTAAAAACCGGAAGATGGATATCTGCTTTCCTCTTTCTTTATCTGAAAAGACCTTTACATCATCTCCATCCGAAAGGGCAGGGAACAAACCAAATACAGCCTTCACCTCCAACAGCTTATTATCAATAACCTCCTTAATATAAAACTGTGCATCATCAAACAATTTCCTGGCTTCCTCTCCCTTTACAGGGTCATCGAATATTGCAGGGTATTTACCCGACAGCTTCCAGGCGAAAAAGAAGAAAGTCCAGTCAATATAACCGGTGAGCTCATTAAGATCAACTTCATCCAGTACATGCAATCCGGGTCTGACAGGTTCATAAAGCTTCTGACTCTGCCAGTCTGTAATAAGCTTATTCTTCCTGGCGTCAGCAAGCGAGAGAAGGTTTCTGTCAGCCTTACGGGAGCTGTGATCGTCTCTCATCCTTTTGTATTTATCACTCATTGCAGACACATAGCTCATGTTATCTGCCTGCAGCAACGAGGATATTACTCCTGCTGCCTTCGATGCATCTTTAACATGTATTACCGGGTTTGAATAGGCAGGCGCCACCTTCACAGCAGCATGTATCTCGGATGTTGTTGCTCCTCCGATAAGTAAAGGAATGACCAGCTTCCTCCTCTCCATTTCTGAGGCCACATGCACCATCTCCTCAAGAGAAGGGGTAATCAGTCCGCTTAATCCTACCACATCAACCTTCTCTTCTATTGCTGTGTCAATTATTCTGTCTGCGGGGACCATCACTCCCAGATCTATTATCTCGTAATTATTGCATGACAATACTACTCCGACAATATTCTTGCCGATGTCATGAACATCCCCCTTTACTGTTGCAAGAAGGACCTTCCCTGCAATCTTTTTCTCTTCACCCTCGTTTTCTTTCTCTATATAGGGCGCAAGCCTGGAAACAGCCTTTTTCATCACCCTGGCACTCTTAACAACCTGGGGAAGGAACATTTTCCCGGATCCGAAAAGATCGCCCACCTCGTTCATACCTCCCATCAGGGGTCCTTCGATCAGCTCAATTGATTTGCTAAAAAGAGAACGTGCCTCTTCAACATCCAGCTCAATAAATTCATCAAATCCCCTTATAAGAGAGTGCTTGATACGCTCTATTACAGGTAACTTGCGCCATTCATCCTCCTTCTCGGCTTTCCTGCCTTCACTCTTTAAACCCTCTGCAAATTTAACCAGTCTTTCAGTTGAATCCTTTCTGCGGTTAAGCACCACATCTTCTGTAAGCTGAAGCAGAGCTGGCTCTATTTCAGAATAAACCTGTAGCATACCAGGATTTACTATCCCCATATCAAGTCCGGCTTTTATAGCATGAAACAGGAAGACAGAGTGGATTGCTTCCCTTACCTTATCGGTACCCCTGAAAGAGAACGACAGGTTGCTGATCCCTCCGCTTACCTTTGCATAAGGCAGATTCTGCCTGATCCATTCCGTTGCTTTCAGGAAATTAACAGCATAATTATTATGTTCTTCTATTCCTGTTGCAACAGCCAGCACATTAGGATCGAAAATAATATCCTCAGCGGGGAATCCCAGTTTATCCACCAGCAACCTGTAGGAACGCTCAGCCACACTTATCTTTCTTTCAAATGTGTCAGCCTGCCCGGTCTCGTCAAATAACATAATAACAGCAGCAGCTCCGTATTTTCTCACTTTGCGGGCATGTGAGAGAAACACTTCCTCTCCCTCCTTCAAACTTATGGAGTTCACAATCGATTTGCCCTGGATGCATTTCAAAGCCGCCTCAATAGTGTCCCAGCGCGAGGAATCTATCATAAGAGGAAGCCTGGAAATATCAGGTTCAGCCATAATAAGGTTAACAAACTTCACCATAGCTTTCCCGGAGTCTATCATAGCCTCATCCATACAGATATCTATAATCTGTGCTCCTCCCTCAACCTGGTTCCTCGCCACAGCCAGCGCCTCATCATATTTCTCCTCCTTAATCAGCCTTGCAAACTTGATTGAACCCGATACATTGGTACGCTCCCCGATATTTACAAAATTGGTCTCAGGCGTTATGGTAAGTGCCTCCAGTCCGCTCAGTCTTGTATATCTTGTAATCTCAGGTTTGACCCTTGGCTTATATTTACCCGATAACTCTGCAATTTTTTGTATATGAAGCGGAGTGGTACCACAGCAGCCTCCAATTATATTCACCCATCCCTCTTTCATGAAATCTTCTGCAACAGAGGCCATGAATGATGCTGACTGGTCATACTCCCCAAACTGATTAGGTAATCCGGCATTAGGGTGGACAGATATATAAAATCCTGATTTTGAAGAAAGTT
>CAYQBZ010000078.1:0-7240 GCA_964415855.1 uncultured Rikenellaceae bacterium | reverse complement strand
GACGAAGCTGTTCTGCTCCCAGTGCGCAGTTAAGACCTATGCTGAGCAGAGGGAAATGTGAGACGGATACAAGAAATGCCTCGAGGGTCTGTCCTGTCAGTGTCCGTCCGCTGGCATCAGTGATAGTCCCCGATACCATAACAGGCAGCCTGATGCCTTTTTCTTCAAATACGGAGTCGATAGCGAATAAAGCCGCTTTACAGTTAAGGACATCGAATATTGTTTCAACCAGCAAAACATCACAGCCACCATCTATGAGACCCGAAGCCTGTTCAGAATAAGCTTCAACAAGATCGTCAAATGTAATGGCTCTGGCACCAGGATCGTTCACATCAGATGACATTGAGGCTGTACGATTTGTAGGACCAAGTGTTCCGGCAACAAAATGATTTCCGGCTCCATTGGATCGTTCAAATTCGGTAATTACTTCTTTAGCCAGTCCTGCCGATTGGAGATTCATCTCATAAACAAGGTTCTCCATACCATAATCCGACATGGATATCCTGTTTGAATTAAAGGTGTTGGTTGTAATAATTTCTGCTCCTGCCCGGAGATAATCAATATGGATCCTTCTAATGATCTCAGGTTTTGTTATTGACAGGAGATCATTATTTCCTATCTGTGCCATAGGATGATCCCTGAACTGTTCTCCACGATAGTCAGCTTCCTCGAGCCTGTGCTTCTGGATCATGGTCCCCATCGCACCGTCGAGAATGAGGATCTTTTGACTGAGGATACGTTCAATAGAAATTTTCATTATCTGATATCTTTTCTTCCAGTGTTAACTATAAAAACATCAAGGTTACCGAGTTGGTCCCTGATACCGTAGAGGTTCTCCAGGTTTACTACTCCTATAACATATTTATTAAACCTGCCGCTAAAGTATTCCGACACTTCTTCAAATCCAAATAAATCTTTATCCTTTTCATCCTTATACCTCAGGTAGACCTCCAGCTTATGGTTCCTGGTATAGTCTGATACCGCTCCCTGCTGGTATTTCTTATACTCATACCTGTAACCATAGGAGTTTGCAGAAATATCCGAGAGTACGGCACTGCCTGTCGCATGTCCCCCGGCACCCTTGCCGCTGAAAAACTGTTTATCGGCAAAAGCTGCTTCGGTTATAACTCCATTATATTCATTATCCACATTGTAAAGATACTTATCTGTTGAAATAAACCTGGGAAGGACAAAACTAGTTATTGTGCTTTCGTTTGTCTTGCCAACATAAGGTACCAGCTTGATCTTATAACCCTTTTCCCTTGCATACCGGATATCGAATTCTGATATGTTCCTTATTCCATAATGGAACACTTCATCTGGCTCGAGAAAGAGTCCATAGGCATGTCCTGTTATAATACACAGCTTAAATTTTGCATCCCAGCCGTCGACATCAAGAGTCGGATCTGATTCTGCAAAGCCCTTTGACTGTGCATCTTTCAAGGCTGACTCATATGGCACTCCGGTATTATGCATTTTTGTAAGGATATAATTTGTTGTTCCGTTTAGTATGCCTCGCAGTGAATAGAGAAGTTCATTGTCGTAATACTCCTCGAGATTCCTTATAATTGGTATGCTTGCGCCGGCCGAGGCTTCATAGAGTAACGATACCTTATATTTCCACTGCATCTCAACAAGCTCCTTAAAATGTCTGGCAACCATCATCTTATTGGCAGTTACAACGTTTTTACCTCCCTTCATAGCAGCAGACACTATGTTAAATGCCTCATCCGCATCATCAATGAGCTCCACCACAAGGTTTATTGAGCTGTCATTAAGAATATCGTTCTTACTGAAGGTAAAGTTTGACATTGGTATCCTTCTTTTCTTAGTCCGGTCCTTGACACATATTCTTACAATATCTGCTTTAAAGCCCTTACTGCTGATGAGGACATCGTGAAGCCCCTGCCCCACACAACCATAGCCAAACAATCCTATCCGTAATTTTTCTCGTGTCATTGAAGTAATTTGTAACTCAGATAATTCATTTTAATACTTTGCTGAATGCCTGTTCAAAATCAGATATTATATCATCAATATGTTCGATCCCTACCGAGACCCTGAATTGTCCTGGCTCAATACCTGCTGCTTTCTGCTCTTCAGCAGAAAGTTGTGAATGCGTGGTAGTCGATGGTTGTATAATGAGTGTTTTAGCGTCTCCGACATTTGCCAGGTGACTCACCAGGTTAAGATATTCTACCAGTTTAACAGCCTGTGCTCCCGAAGTCTTAAGGACAAAACTTAATACTCCGCCTGCTCCCCTGGGAAGATACTTCTTTGCCACCTCGTGATAGTGATTGCCCGGCAGTCCCGGGTAGTTTACCTTCTCCACGCCCGGATGAGCCTTAAGCCATTTGGCTAGTGCAAGTGTATTATGAACGTGACGATCCATCCTTAGAGAAAGTGTCTCCAGACCCTGCAGAAGGAGAAAAGAGTTGAAAGGACTTAAAGCAGGTCCAAGATCCCTTAATCCTTCCACACGGGCTTTTATTATGAAAGCAATATTGCCTGCGGGTGATGTCCGTGAAAAGATCTCACCAAATACTTTTCCGTGATATCCTGCCGCAGGTTCAGTGAATACAGGAAAATTGCCGTTATTCCAGTTAAAATTACCAGCATCAGTAATTACCCCTCCGATACTTGTTCCATGTCCCCCAATCCACTTGGTGGCAGATTCCACAACAATATCCGCTCCGTATTCGATAGGACGGCAGAGGTAGCCACATGCCCCAAAAGTATTATCCACTATAAGGGGTAATCCATGTTTTCTGGCTAATGATGAAAGCAATTCAAAATCAGGGATATCAAAACCCGGATTACCTATAGTTTCAACATAGAGAGCTTTTGTTTTACCGTCAATTAGTTTTTCGAAAGAAGACGGATCGAGGTCTTTGGCGAGCCTTGCTTCGATGCCGAAATTGGCAAATGTGACCCTGAACTGGTTGTGACTCCCGCCATAGAGAAAGGGCGAACTCACAAAATTCTCTCCCTGCCGCAGGATCGTTGTCAGAGCAATGAACTGTGCAGCATGCCCTGAGGAAACAGCCAGCGAAGCAACTCCACCTTCAAGGGCGGCAACCCTTCTCTCGAATACGTCGGTAGTGGGATTCATAATGCGGGTATAGATATTGCCAAATTCAGCCAGGTCGAAAAGGTCTGCCGCATGTTTCGCATTCTTAAACACATAGGAAGAGGTCTGATAAAGTGGCACTGCCCTTGACAATGTTTCCCTGTCGGGAGTATGACCCGCATGTATCTGAAGTGTTTCAAATTTGCTTATGTGATTTTCCATTTTGTGTAATTCTTTTTGATTTTTAATAATTGTTAATTGTATCTGATACCATACACACAGGTATTATTAGCCCGGGACAACCGCCGTTGGTTAACTAGTTAACTGTCTGTATGGGAAAATGTTCTTACCGGCACATGCACATAGGCATGAGCGGCATAACGAAGTTGTTGTTTGTCAGATGAATAGAAATCATTGCTTCAGTGCTAATTTTTATCATCTCCCGTTTCCCGGGATTAGGTTTTGGCACCGTTCTCCAAAATTGCAGGATTGGTTGCCAGGGTTTCACAGAGCCTAATCTCTTCACCCTTCTTAATAAAAATCAAACACCCTTAAAAAGGAAGGAATATTTGATTTGTGGGCTCAAAGATACCAATGTTTTTTGGAAATGCAATAAGTTTTATCGTAAACCACACTTTTTACCTTACTTTTGTCATATTAAAATACTCAGTATGCAGAATGACCTACACATCTTCAATAGCCTGACAAAGAAAAAGGAACCATTCGAGCCACTGCATGCACCAAAGGTCGGTTTATATGTCTGCGGCCCTACCGTATACAGTGATGCTCACCTCGGACACGCGAGGCCTGCAATAACTTTCGATCTTCTTTACAGGTACCTGGTCCATCTTGAATATAAGGTAAGGTATGTACGAAATATAACAGATGTGGGACATCTGGAGAATGATTCGGATGAGGGTGAGGATAAAATTGAAAAGAAGGCACGTATTGAGCACCTGGAACCAATGGAGGTGGTTCAGAAATATATGAATACCTTCTACAGGAACATGAACCAGCTAAACACCCTTCATCCTTCCATCGAACCAAGGGCTTCAGGCCATATCATTGAACAACAGGAATTTATAAAAACGCTTATCGGGAAAGGTTATGCTTATGAAACAAATGGATCCGTCTATTTTGACCTCTCAAAGTACAGCCGGAAATATAAATACGGTAAATTATCCGGTCGGGTCCTTGAAGAGCTTCAGAGTAATACCCGTACACTGGAAGGACAGGATGAGAAACACAATACATTCGACTTTGCCTTATGGAAAAAAGCAACACCTGAACATCTTATGAGGTGGCCATCTCCATGGAGTGATGGTTTTCCTGGATGGCACCTTGAGTGCTCGGTAATGAGTACCAAATACCTTGGTGATGAGTTTGATATTCATGGGGGAGGGATGGACCTCCAGTTCCCTCACCACGAGTGCGAGATTGCCCAGTCGACAGCAGCCCTTGGAAAAGAACCGGTCAGATACTGGATGCACAATAATATGATAACCATAGAAGGGCAAAAAATGGCGCGCTCACTGAATAATTTTATTACGCTTGACCAGTTCTTTACCGGCAGTCATCCTGCCCTGAAGCAGCCCTACAGCCCTATGACGATCCGGTTCTTCATACTGCAGGCCCACTACCGTAGTACGGTTGATTTCTCAAACGAGGCGCTTCAGGCTGCAGAAAAAGGACTGCAGAAACTGTTAAAAGCAGGAGAAACATTAAGCAAACTTAAACCCTCCTCTGCCTCAACCCTTAATGTTGACGGGCTGATGAAAAAATGCTACGAGGCACTTGATGATGATATGAACAGCCCGATACTTCTCTCTCACCTGTTTGAAGGAGTACGGATCATCAATTCTGCTGCCGACGGAACAGAAAAGATAGATACTCAAAGCCTGGAATCCCTGAAGTATCTTTATAAAACATTCGTGTTCGACATACTGGGACTGGTTGATGAAACATCGGGACAGGACAATGAAAAACTGACCGATGAGCTTATGAAGATCATTATTGACCTGAGGCAGGATGCAAAAAACCGCAAGGAATGGGAACTATCTGATAAGATACGCCGGGAACTTAACCAGCTTGGCATCACTTTGAAGGACCTGAAAGATGGTGCTGAATGGGATATAGAGTGAATGTGGTATGTATTATGCATGAAATGAATCTTCATCCCTACATCTCCTCAGTTATATCAATAGGTACGGTCCCCCTGGGCGGTGACAATCCGATCCGCATACAGTCGATGACAAACACAGATACCCTCAACACAAAGGCATCCGTTGAACAGTGTATACGGATAATAGAAGCAGGTGCAGATTATGTAAGGCTTACGGCGCAGGGCATTAAAGAAGCCGATAACCTGGAGCTGATTAAATCAGAGTTGAGGAAGGCAGGATATGATACCCCACTTATTGCCGATATTCATTTCAATCCTGAGGCGGCTGAAAGAGCAGCACGGATAGTTGAAAAAGTGAGGATCAATCCGGGCAACTATGCAGATAAAAGAGCTTCATTCCTGAAACAGGAATTTTCAGAAAAGGAGTATGGAGAAGAGCTCGAAAGAATTCATTCCAGGCTCATCCCGTTAATAAACATATGCCATTCGAATAAAACAGTTATTCGTATCGGAATAAATCACGGCTCACTATCAGATCGAATTATGACCCGTTACGGTAATACTCCAAAAGGCATGATCTTTTCTGCCCTGGAATTTATCCGGATCTTCCGCTCTGAAAACTTCAATGACCTTGTCCTGTCGATGAAGTCTTCCGATACTGCCGTAATGGTTGAAGCGACGCGCATGCTGGTAATGATGCTGCAAAATGAGGGATTGTCATATCCTCTTCATCTCGGGGTCACTGAAGCAGGCGAGGGGGAAGACGGCAGGATCAGGTCAGCTGCCGGAATCGGAGCTCTCCTCTCCGAGGGAACTGGTGATACAATAAGAGTCTCCTTATCCGAAGATCCAGAGCATGAGATCCCTGTTGCCCAAATGATCGCAGGATATTATCCGCGTGCCTTCTCTGATATCAGACCGGAGAAAAGCCCCAGTTACACGGCACCGGGAAACAGACCTGAAATGTTCAGACGGATAAATGGTCCCCTTGTGGTCGTAAATCAGACCTCGTATGCTGAATTAAGCCCTGAAAGTTATGAAGATGCCGGCTTTACCGTTAATAGAGAAACCGGGGAGATCAACAGGACAGACAATACTGCTGATATTATTATAGCTTCAGCATGTCCGGATTCTGTGCCTGAGGATGCATTACTTGTGATCCCTTTTAAGAAATGGTTTGATAAAACAGATAATAAAAAAGTCCTGCCTCTGTTCTCTCCTGAAACATATCAAGAGAACACCTTAAGATCTGACCATCTCAATATGTTGCTTACCGGTTCTCACTTCAATATTAAATATCTTAAAAAACCTGATCCTTTAAGGACCCTTGTCATATTTACTTTTAATCCTGAAAAGGAGAGATACGCTCCGGATATTTTCATTAATGCTCTTGCAGAAGCCAATCTTTCACACAATGTAATACTTAATCCTGTCTTTCATGAGGATAATCCGGAAGAACTACGGATAAAGGCATCGTCACTTCTTGGAAGATATGTTATCGATAAGAAGATATCAGGCATCTCAATTACCAATGTTGGTAAAATAGCGTTCAGGGAAGTTACTGCCATGGCTTTCTCCATACTTCAGAGCACAGAGACAAGAATAACCCGGACAATGTACCTGTCATGCCCTACATGTGGTCGCACAAAATTCAATCTGCAAGAGTCTGTAAGAAAAGTAAAGGAAGCAACAGGACATCTGAAAGGGCTTAAAATAGCTGTCATGGGATGTATAGTGAATGGTCCCGGTGAGATGGCGGGAGCAGATTACGGTTATGTGGGCGCTGCAAACGGGAAGGTACATATATACAGAGGTACTGTTCCGGTACTGAAAAATATACCTGAAAAAGATGCCGCCGGTGAGTTATTGAAAATAATTGAGTCTGATCATACCAGCCTGTAATCAAGCTGTTTCTTCTGAAGATCAGCCTTCACAACCTCTATATTAACACAGTCGCCGAGGGTATATACTTTGCCTGTTGAACGACCTCTGAGACAGTAGCATTCTTCATCATATTCATAGAAATCATCTGCCAGTTCCCTGATATG
>CAYQBZ010000077.1:0-11196 GCA_964415855.1 uncultured Rikenellaceae bacterium | reverse complement strand
GAAGCACAGCTCAGGGCTTCAACTGCGATCGCGAATATTGGAATGGCTTCCATAATGGATATTGGTGAGAAGGACATAATTCATCCGGCTGATAAGAAAGCTGGTTCAGACCGTCTTGCATATCTTGCCCTGGTAAAGACCTACGGTAAAGCAGGTTTCGCCTCCTCCGGGCCGGTTCTGAAAGAGATGACCGTAAACGGGTCACTTGTGAGACTTACTTTCGATAACGCAGTAAACGGACTTACTTCATTTGGCAAAGAATTATCATGTTTCGAGGTTGCCGGTGCAAATAAGAGGTTCTACACTGCCAAAGCGTTTATTATCGGTAATGGCATTACTCTATTTTGCCCTGCCGTACCTACACCTGTTGCCGTAAGGTATGCATTCAAAGACTTCATTATTGGTGACCTGTTCAATACTGAAGGACTACCTGCGTCATCCTTTCGTACGGATGACTGGAATGAAGTAAAATAAGTAATAGTATCCATGATCACATTTTGCATCTCGGTATTAATACTATTACTTGGTTATATTTTTTATTCCAGGCTTGTTGAGCGGATTGAAGGTGCAGATGCAAACCGTGAGACACCGGCCTATAAGCTCAGGGATAATGTCGATTATGTCCCTATGCCATGGTGGCGCATATTCCTTATACAGTTTCTTAATATTGCTGGACTGGGACCTATTTTTGGCGCTGTTGCGGGAGCAATGTGGGGTCCTGTTGCATTCCTGTGGATCGTCCTTGGATCGGTTTTTGCCGGTGCAGTGCATGACTATTTTTCAGGGATGTTATCGATAAGACATAATGGTTTGAGCATCACCGAGATAGTTGGTATTTATCTTGGTAACGGTGCCAGACAGTTCATGCGTGGTTTCACAGTGATACTGATGGTGATCGTAGGTGCGGTTTTTATTATGGGGCCTGCCGGTATTCTTGAAGGTATGACACCTGACTTTGCCACTATGACATTCTGGGTCTGGATGGTTATTATTTATTATCTGCTGGCGACAATGCTTCCTGTTGACAAAATCATTGGAAAGATTTATCCTGTTTTTGGTTTTGCATTGTTCTTCATGGCATTCGGACTGATAATAGCACTTTTTGTAAAGGGTTATCATATACCTGAGCTTAATATTGCGAATATCAGGAATTACCATGTCAACCCTGATAAATTCCCGGTCTTTCCCATGCTATTCATAACCATAGCGTGTGGAGCAATATCCGGATTTCATTCCACTCAATCACCGCTGATGGCTCGATGTCTGACCAATGAGAGATACGGAAGAAGGGTCTTTTATGGTGCAATGATAACAGAAGGTATTGTGGCTCTCGTATGGGCGGCTATAGGGATGAGCTTCTACGGAGGCGTGGGGGAGCTGAACATGGTAATGGAGGCCAACCAGGGTAATGCTGCCGTGGTAGTGAATGAAGTTGCCAATTCTCTTCTGGGTAAATTTGGTGGTGCACTGGCATTGTTGGGTGTTGTGGCAGCGCCTATCACTTCAGGCGACACAGCCTTCCGCAGTGCCAGACTTATTGTTGCAGATTTTCTTAACTTTAAACAGGGTCCGGTGAAGAACAGGCTGATGGTAAGCATACCTCTGTTCATAACAGGTATCCTGCTTACCAGGATAGACTTCAGCATTATCTGGCGGTACTTTGCATGGGCCAACCAGACGCTTGCCATGGTTGTCTTATGGGCCATTACAGTTTATCTTGCGCAGGAAAGGAAGCTTTACTGGATAACCCTTGTTCCGGCAGTATTCATGACAGCCGTTACAACGACCTACCTCCTGTTTGCACCGGAAGGTTTTTCCCTCTCAGGTGAAGTATCCTACACTGCAGGAATCCTTCTTGCCATCCTGTCGCTTGCACTCTTTTTCGTTAACCGGAGAAGTGCCAGGGCAAAGATCGCAGCCTGATCACACACCCCGGTTCGTTTGATGATGTTATTATCTATTTAGAATTTATCTGAACTACTGAAGTTAATGCAGCAAGGATTGCGGATCCTCGTCTTTAGGTCGGTAAAAACCTGTCGCTATGATAAAAAATTTCTTTCGTATTGCTCTCCGGAATATTTCCAGACATAAAGGCTTCACATTTATTAATATAACAGGGCTTGCTATCGGACTGGCAGCATCACTGCTGATACTTCTCTGGATCCAGAATGAATTAAGCTATGAGAAGTTCAATGAAAATGCTGAAAATATCTACAGGGTCGAAGAGGACCAGTATTATTCGGGTGAACGTTATCATGTAACTGTTACACCTCATCCCAGCGGACCTGTATGGAAGGAGAAGATTCCTGAAATAAAGGAGCAGACACGTCTGAACAGGTTGCCGCGTATCCTTTTCCGTGAGGGCGACAAGGCTTTTTTTGAGACATTGATCGCAGGAGGGGATTCAGGAATGTTCAGGATGTTTACCTTCCCTTTTTTACTTGGTGATCCGTTGACGGCACTAAGTTCTCCTTACTCGATGGTCCTTACGGAAAAGCTGGCAAAAAAATATTTTGGTGATACAAATCCGCTTGGTAAAACACTTTCCCTCGATAACAGGTTCCAGTTTATGGTGACAGGAGTTATGAAAGACCTGCCCCGGAACTCAATATTAAATTTTGAGGGAATAATTCCCTATTCTTTTCTTAAGGAAATAGGTGCAATCAGTTCCTCGTGGGGCAATAATTCAATTTATACATTTGTTCTTCTTGAGAAAGGAGCAGATATTCCCGCAGTTAACAAGAAGCTGACAGATGTTGTTCTTGAGTATAATCCGGAGACAGGAACTAAATTCTCACTTTTCCCTTTGCTTGATATACATTTGCACGCCCAGTTTGGTTTTACGGAGACCCGAAGTGCTATTATGGCTGTATATATCTTCTCCCTGATAGCCTTGTTTATTGTTGTCATTGCCTGTATCAACTTCATTAACCTGTCAACGGCAAAAGCTGCTTCAAGGGGCAAGGAGATAGGTATCAAAAAGGTTGCCGGGGCCGACCAGCTGTCAATGATCATCCAGTTCATGCTGGAATCACTGCTTCTCGTGGCGATGGCCATGGTACTGGCTTTGGTGCTGGTTGGATTATCTCTTGGCATATTCAATAATATTTCAGGTAAGAACTTCAGTTTGCCTGACCTGTTCCAGGCTAGGTTTATGATCGGTTTTGTGGTTGTGGGATTAGTAGCCGGCCTGCTGTCAGGTGTATACCCTGCTTTTTATCTCTCTTCTTTCAAACCTGTAAAGGTACTTAAGGGAGAAGCCGTTTCCGGAAAAGGAAACGGAAAGCTGAGGCAGGCACTTGTAGTGGTTCAGTTCTCCCTTTCCATTCTTATAGCCACTTCTGCAATTTTTATGTACAAGCAGCTGAAATATATGCAGCAAAAGGAGTTAGGATTCAATAAGGATAACCTTATCTGCATCCCGATGACAGGGAAGATGAGGAGCAAATATTATACGCTTAAGAAAGAGTTGCTCAGGGAAACGCTGATACAAGGGGTTACAGCTTCAATGCATAATCCTGTAATGATGGGCAGCAATTCAGATGGTGCGGACAGGGATGGTAATCATCCTGAGATGCAGATGGAATTTGTTTCAGGTCGTGATTTTTCAAGGGATTTTCCGGGCGATATTGCCAGGGACACAACCGGTAATTTCCTTGTTAATGAAGAGGTAGTCAGGCTTATGGATATAGGAGATCCCGTGGGAAAGAATTTTCGCTTTATGGGTATGCGCGGTACTATTGTTGGTGTACTTAAAAATTTTCATTTTAAAGGAGCTGACCAGGAGATAGAACCAATGGCATTTGCACTCACGGATACAACATACCTCAGCTCGATACTTATAAGGATGACACAGGGGAATGTCCCGGCAGCTCTCAGAGTTGTGGAGGATAAATGGAAGGAAATCTTCCCGGAATACCCCCTTCAGTACAGCTTTATTGACCAGGACTATGATAACCTGTTCAGGTCACAGATCCGCCTGACGGGTTTGCTGAAGTATTTTACTATCCTGGCTCTGATTATTGCCTGCCTTGGACTGTATGGCCTGTCAGCCTACTCGGCTGAAAGGCGTACGAACGAGGTCGGTATAAGGAAGGTCATGGGTGCGGGCCAGGCAATTGTAATGTACACAATGTCGAAGGAGTACCTTTTGCTGGTCCTTGTTTCCATTGTTATAGCCTTACCTCTGGGCTGGATAATTGTTACCGACATGCTGAAACAGTTTGTATACAGGATTGACCTGAGCATTTACGTATTTGCCGGGATAGCCAGCGGAGCAATCATGATAGCGCTTATAACAGTAAGTTTTCAGGCTTATAAGGCTTCCGGAATAAATCCGGCTGAGGCATTAAAGGTGGAATAATCTCTTAAAATGCAACTTCTATGTTTATTGATCGTCTATATCAAAGTTAAGTCAGTTATACACTCTGACTATTTCCGGTAAAAATTATTCTTTCAATAATATTAATCTATTTAACTAACCCATAACATGTTAAAAAATATTTTGAGATACAGCTTAAGATCGTTTAAAAGGCAGAGGGCCTATATCGTGATAAATATACTTGGTCTTTCCATAGGTATTGCCTGCAGCCTCTTAATCGCCCTTTTCGTTATAAATGAGGCAAGCTATGACAGGTATAATGTCAAGAAGGACAGGATTTACCGTGCAGTGCTGAATGGTAAAATAGGGGGGCAGGAGGTCACCTTTGCTACATCGCCGGCTATAATGGGACCTACACTGATAAAAGAATTTCCTGAGATAGAGGATTTCCTCAGGATGACCCAGAACGGGCCTACTGTCATTGAATATAATGATCAGACCTTTACCGAGGATCATATGATCGAAGCCGATTCATCATTCTTTAATTTCTTTTCCATCCCGGTTCTGAAAGGAGATAAGGATAATCTACTGAACGCACCAAGGAAAGTTGTCCTGTCAGAATCAACAGCCAGAAAAATATTCGGGGATACAGATCCCATAGATAAACCTCTTAAGATCGGATCGGACACAATACGATATATTGTCAGTGGCGTTATGGCTGATGTTCCCAAAAATTCGCATTTTGAGGCTAACCTGATCAGTTCCTTCATGACAAACCCAAGGGCCAACTCACCGGTATGGCTCAGCAACAGCTTCAGCACATATCTGCTTCTTAAGCCAAACACCAGCTATAAAACAGTTGACGCAAAGTTCCCGGACCTGCTGATAAAATATGTGGGTCCTGAATTAGAGAAGTACATGGGCGTTTCAATGGAAGATTTCGCAAAGCAGGAGGGAAACAAATACAGGTTCTATCTGCAGAATCTTAAGGATATTCATCTCGACCCATCCATTCAGACTGAGTTTAAGCCTGCCAGTGATCCCAAGTTCCTGGTAATATTCGGAAGCATTGCAGTGCTTATTGTACTTATAGCTTCAATAAATTTCATGAACCTTTCCACGGCACAGGCTGCCAGGCGTGCAAAGGAAGTCGGGATAAAAAAGATAGGTGGATCATCAAGAGGGATGCTGATAACACAGTTTCTCTCCGAATCGTTCATCCTTGCATTTATTTCGCTGATGTTTGCGCTTTTATTCATCCGGCTGGTCCTGCCTTATTTCAATAATTTGCTGGGTACAGACCTTAGATTGCAGCTGTTTACCAGCTGGTATAATGTTCCTTTGTTATTGCTTTTTACAGTTATGGTTGGATTCCTGGCAGGTAGCTATCCTGCCCTCTTCCTTTCATCATTTAATCCATATGAGGTATTAAAAGGAAGTGTGAAGAACAGCATGAAGAATGGCAGCCTGAGGAGAGTATTGGTCGTGTTCCAGTTTGCTGTGTCAATACTGTTGATTATCGGCACACTGATCATGTACAGGCAGATAAGGTATATGCTGAACAAGGATGTAGGATTCAAAAAGGAACAGCTTATTGTTATAAACAGGGCCCATGCTCTTGGCACAAAAATGAAATCTTTTAAGGAATCTGTAAGAGACCTTCCGGGTGTGATTAATATTACGAGTTCGACAGCAGTTCCCGGCAGAACAAATAATACCAACGGCTACAGGATTGAAGGAAGGCAGGATGAGTCCTTTCTTCTTGTGACCAACTGGGTTGATTATAATTATCTCGATACATACGAAATGAAACTGGATTCCGGAAGATTCTTTAATGAATCATATTCCTCCGACCAGGGAGCATGTCTTGTGAATGAGGCAGCTATTAAGAACTTTAGCATTAAAAATATTCAGAGAACCCGATTCATGGAGCCCGGTGATTCAGGTAAAATGAATTATCTGCCAATCCTGGGGGTAGTTAAGAACTTCAATTTTGAATCTCTTCGCAACCCTGTACAACCCTGCATTCTTAAGTTTCAGAATGACAATATGTTGTGGGGGTACCTTACAGTAAGAATTGCAGCAGCCAACTATACAAAGACGATAAGCTCAATTGAGGCGAGATGGAAAGAATTTACCGCAAATGCTCCCCTGCAGTATTACTTTCTTGATGCAGACTTTGAACAGATGTACATCCAGGAGAAGCAGAATGCCCAGATGGCTGTTATCTTTTCTGTACTGGCTATATTTATTGCAGCTCTTGGCCTGTTTGGGCTGACATCATTTACTGTTGAGCAGCGGACCAAAGAAATCGGTGTAAGGAAAGCTATGGGTTCTTCCGTCGCAGGAATTTATATAGAGATATCAAAGGAAATCATTATTCTTATTTCAATCTCAGCAGTAATAGCATGGCCCGTTATTTATTATATTGCAGGCAAGTGGCTGGAAAACTTCTATTACAGAATCAATCCTGGTTTAATAAGTTTTATTGCCGGTTTAGTTGTTGCAATGGGAATAGCCTTATTGACAATAAGTTACCAGATTATGAAGGCAGCGAGTGTTAATCCTGCCCAGTCGCTAAAATATGAATAAGAGGCATTTCTAAAATGATAAAGAACTATCTTCTTGTTATATTCAGGAATTTATTCAAGAACAGGGTTTTTACCCTGATAAATATTACAGGACTGGGCGTAGCACTTGCAGTTTGCATTGTGGCATTCTTCAACCATATGTTCAATTATGAGTTTGACAGGACTCATGAGAATTTCAACAGTATATACAGGATTACATGCTTCAGGGATATGCAGGAGAGGGAGCAGGAATACGGTGTAGTGCCTGCAACCCTCGGGTTGGAGATTAAGAAAGATATCCCTGGAATTGAGAAGGCAGCAAGGCTGGTGAGAGCCGGATTTCCGGTAAAGAAAGGTGACGATCTTTTCTCAATGCAGATATCTTTTGTCGATCCTGAATTCCTCGATATTTTCTCTTTTCCGGTTGTGACAGGTGACATGAGATCTATTGAAGGACAGGGGAATGCGTTGATTAGTGAGAAAACTGCAAAGATCCTTTTCGGAGATGAATATCCTATCGGTAAAACCGTTTCCTTCCTGGATGACAGGAGGCAGGAGTTTACCTTTACTGTTGGTGCTGTATTTGCAGACCTGCCTGATAATTCAAGTTTCAGGATCGACATACTGTCAAATTTCAGTAATCTTATCCTCTTGCGTGGGTTCAATGACACCGACTGGAAAATGTGGGTGAATGCGCTATTCATAATGGTTCCTGACAGGTCACAGCTCTCAGGGATCGCGCAAACGATGAAAAATTATCTTCCCGTCCAGAACAGGGCCAGGGAAGATTTCAAAATAAACAGGTTCAACCTTGTACCCTTAAAAGATGTCGGAAAGAATTCACGTGAAATATGGTCATCCGGATTGTTCCCATCCCTTCATCCTGCAGCCGTTGTTGCTCCCCCGGTAATGGCATTGTTCATACTCCTGATAGCGTGTTTCAACTTTGCAAATACATCGAGGGCAACCTTCAGCAAGAGGCTTAAGGAAATAGGACTGAGGAAGACTTTCGGGGGACAGAGGAGCCAGCTCGTCACGCAGTTTATGCTGGAGACCTTTATTATATGTTTCATAGCCCTGGTATTAGCAATTGTTTTTGCTGAATTCCTGGTTCCTGCCTACAGTAACTTATGGGCCTACATGACCATTAAGCTTACACTGACGAAATATGCCTTTTTCTGGGCTTTCATTCTTATATTGCTACTGGTAACAGGTTTCGTTGCAGGTGTATATCCTGCATTATACGTAAGTTCTTTCAGTCCCGTAACCGTCCTGAAAGGAGAATCAACCTTTAAAGGATCCGGACGATTATCGGTTATTCTTCTTACCCTGCAGTTCTCAATATCTGTCATGTCTCTTGTAATGGGTGTCGTATTCTCGGGGAATGCAAAATATCAGAAGACTCTTGATCTGGGATACGACAGGGACAAACTTGTAGTTGTCCCTGTGCCGCCGGAAAATTTCGTTTCACTACGGAATGAAATACTGACAGATCCAAAGGTTATTTCAGCAGAAGGCACACAGTATCACATTGGTTTCGGCGCTTACCGCGGGCCTGTTAAGGATGAGACAAGACCGCTGGAGGTGGATGTTATGGAGATCGGTACAGATTATGCTCAGACCATGGGTTTAAGGTTGGTTGAAGGCCGTCTTTTCGATAAGGAAAGAGCTGCCGCTGACCGTACAAACAATTCAATTATAGTGAACAAGAAAATGGTCAGTGATTTTGGATGGAAAGATCCCGTTGGCAGATATGTGACTCTTTATGATACTACAAGGCTAACAGTAACAGGAGTAGTGGAGGATTTCTACACAAGCGGTCTGTGGGAAACAGTTGAACCAACCATGCTCAGGCTTTCGCAGTCCGATCAATATGGTATTCTTGTCATCAGGACAAATACAGAAGACCAGTCTGAGGTGCTCGAATTTGCCAGATCAAAGTGGAAAAGTCTGGCCATCAATGCTGTCTTTGATGGTATGTTACAGGAAGATACGATGCAGGAAGCAGAAGATATCAACGGCAGCATATTAAAAGTTAATGTCTTCCTTGCCATAATTGCAACCCTGTTATCACTTATAGGTATGTATAATCTTGTATCACTGGATATTATCAAGCGGACCAAGGAGATGGGAATCAGGAAGATACAGGGGGCATCCGTACCATTGATCATGTTTCTCACCAGTAAGAAATTCCTTATTGTCCTTGCCGTTGCCTCTGTACTTGGATGCGCAGGAGGATATTATATGTCGCTAATGCTCCTCGACAGCATATGGGACTATTTTATAACGATAGGTGCCGGTATGTTAATCCTTTCCGCAGCTGTTATGTTCTCTGCCACGATACTTACTATTATTGTGAAGGTTTTCAGGGCTGCAATGAGGAATCCTGCAGACTCTCTGAGGTATGAGTGATCCACAACACTCATGCTCAGGAGGTTTTTTGCCCAAATGGCGTGTTGAAAAAGATGATTTTTACCCCCAACCCCCCAAGTGTGGCTTTATAAATATCTGGATACCAATAAATCTGGCTTTGGGGGATTTAGTGGCAGTTGAGAGGAAAGGACTTTGTTCAACAGCCACCTTTAGTACTCTAAATAAAAATCCCGCGGCTGCGGGATTCTTACATAATGTGTTCGGATGATATATATTGATTTATAACGTGCTAATACATCTTGTTTATTAACTGGCCTATCTCATCTCTTTTTTTAAGCGGGAAAGAATGGCTCTTGCCATCACGCGTTACTACATTCAGGCCTTTTACACCGAATAACATTCCTTTACTGTAATATATCACTTCAAGGATATTATCGAATAAAATTTCGAGATTGAACTTTTCTGTCTCCTCGCTGAGAGACTTAAAATAGATCCTCTGGTTAGTAACAATCAGTTTTCCTTCTATTGTATTGTTTTCAACTACCTGGTTTGTATCTCCGGCCTTAAGAACAACCTCGTTTGCATTTAATTTTACGGTCATGGCTTTGAATGTTAGTTTGGTTTTTAACCACTTCAACTTTTATTTTAAAGACGCAGAACTTAATCAAATGTTGCAAATATTCTTTAAATTATTTTTAGATTGTTATTTGGTACCGGGAAAACAAAAAATAATGTCTATTTTTTTGACACATTTTATTTTTTTTATCGTCTTTAATATAAATCCATAAAATGATTAAGGGAACTCTTTTGATAGTTGATGACAATAAAGGTCTGCTCAGGGCTGTGGAAACAGTATTGGCAAATGAAATTGAGAAGGTCATTACCCTTACCGATCCAAACCGGTTAAACGAGATACTGAGAAAGAATGCTGTTGATATAGTAATGCTCGACATGAATTTCAAGTCGGGTGTTCATAATGGGAATGAAGGATTCTTCTGGATGAAGGAGATATTCAGGTTCGACAGTAATATCAGCGTTGTGATAGTTACGGCCTATGGCGATGTTGAGCTGGCAGTAAGGGCTATAAAGGAAGGTGCGGTTGATTTTATCCTCAAGCCCTGGGATAACTCAAGGCTGCTGGCAACTATAAATTCAGCATGGAAGCTAAGGTATTCAAGGCTGGAAGCAACTTCACTCAAAAAAGATAACCAGCTTTTAAAAAGAGAGATAAACAAAGGGACAGATAAAATAGTCCTGGGAGCTTCACCTACTATGATCAATGTTATCAATATTGTCAGGAAGGTAGCAGGTACCGATGCCAATGTCCTGATAACAGGAGAGAATGGAACAGGTAAGGAATTGGTTGCCAGAGAGATACATAATCTGTCCGGGAGGGCCGGGGAATTAATGGTAAGTGTCGATATGGGATCACTAACAGAATCTCTTTTTGAAAGTGAGCTTTTTGGTCATGTCAAGGGAGCATTCACTGATGCCAAAGAGGACCGGAAGGGCAAGTTTGAACAGGCCCACAGGGGAACGCTATTCCTGGATGAAATAGGGAACCTTTCATTACAGTCGCAGTCAAAACTATTAAGTGTACTACAGAACAGGCAAGTGGTGAGAGTGGGGTCAAACAAATCTGTTCCGGTCGACATAAGGCTTATTTGTGCAACAAATTGCAACCTTTTTCAGATGGTCAGTGAAGGCAGGTTCCGTGAGGATCTGCTTTACAGGATAAATACCATAATGATTGAGGTTCCTCCCTTACGTGACAGGGTGGATGACATACCGATACTGGCAAAATATTTTTTAAGGATCAATAGTGCCAGGTATGGCCGGGACGATATGAAGATAAATACTCATGCCCTTGAAAAACTGGCCAATCACGACTGGCCCGGAAATGTAAGGGAGTTACAGCATGCAATTGAAAAG
>CAYQBZ010000076.1:0-11355 GCA_964415855.1 uncultured Rikenellaceae bacterium | reverse complement strand
AAGTATAAAATCCCGGTAATATCTGTTAACCAGACAGGTGCCAATACTGAGCTGATATTCGATGGCGCTTCCGTGAGAGTAGGAAGCAATGGAGCAATATTCAGGAGATTGCCGTTTTTTGAGGAAGCTGTTGAGTCATTCCTGCTTGATGACATACTCTCATGGAAAAAGTCACCAACAACAGAGAAATATGAAATTATTCCTCTGATCCATAAAGCTATAGTAACGGGCATCCGCGACTATTTCGGTAAAACGACCTTTAAAACAAGTGTAGTTGGCCTTTCTGGCGGCATAGACTCAGCCATTACACTATGCCTTGCAGCTGAGGCTCTGGGTCACGAAAATGTAAGAGCGATACTGATGCCTTCCCGCTATTCATCGGATCACTCTGTAAATGATGCTGTTGCTCTTGCAAATACACTCAGGGTAAAATATGATATTGTCAATATTGAGAAACCGTTCTGCGCGTTTGAGGAGATAATGGCACCTCTCTTCATGGGAAAGAAGAATGATGTTACCGAAGAAAATATACAGGCAAGAATAAGGGCTATAATCCTGATGGCTGTGGCAAATAAAGAGGGCTGCATCCTGCTGAACACATCAAACAAGAGCGAAGCCGCCGTTGGTTATGGCACCCTCTATGGGGATATGGCAGGAGGATTATCAATTATAGGAGATGTTTATAAAACTGATGTCTATAAGCTTGCTCTATACATTAATCGTAGTAGTGAGATCATTCCGGTCAATATAATCTCAAAACTTCCTTCTGCAGAACTTAAGCCGGAACAGCTTGATAGTGATTCACTTCCTGACTACAGCCTCCTCGATGCAATCCTGTACCAGTACATCGAACTTCAAAAACCCGCTGAGAGAATTATAAGAGACGGATCGGACAGGGATACCGTATATAAAGTTATACGCATGATCGACTTCAATGAATACAAAAGATATCAGGCTCCCCCGGTATTAAGAATATCATCAAAAGCTTTCGGTGCAGGAAGAAGAATGCCTCTTGTTGCAAGATATTAACAGTACCCGGACACTTCCCGGCAAACATCCGGCACCTCTGCAGGCTATATAACTATCTGTGATTGAATATGTTAAAAAATGTTAATTTAATTTGTTTTTATCTCCTTTTACTACCTTTGACATGTTTTTTAACATAACACACCCATGCAGTATATGAATCCCTATATTGAAATATGCATTGAAGGATCATCATCAGTTTTCAAGGGACTGACACTAAAAGAAAAAGAGACGATTTCACTTAACCATGTACAAGTCAGTGTCAGAAAAGGAGGATACCTGTTCAAACAGGGCGAGAAACCAAAGGGATTAATTTGCCTTGCCTCAGGAAAAGTAAAAGTCTATAAGGACGGGGTCGGCGGAAGGCAGCAAATACTGAAAATGATCAGACCCCATGGAGTGATTGGCTATAATGTACTTTACTCGGATAATCCATGGCCCGTTTCTGCGGCCGCTGTGGAAGACTCTGTTATTTGCATACTCGACAAACGGTCACTTGTAAAGATAATAAGGAAGAATGCTGAACTTGGAATGAAGTTTATCAGGATGATTTCCGAGGAACTTACGTTTACAAACAACCGTATAGTATCGCTGACACAAAAACATATCAGGGGAAGGCTTGCTGAGTCATTACTGGTATTGCGCGACACATACGGCCTCGAAGCAGACGGTAAGACATTAAGGGTTTCGCTGTCGCGGGAAGATATAGCCAGCCTTTCAAACATGACTACCTCCAACGGGATAAGAACCCTCTCCAATCTTGCTTCTGAAGGGATTGTTGAACTGGAAGGAAGAAAGATCAGGATACTGCAAAGCAATGAGCTCGAACATATAAGTGAGCTTGGCTGACCAGGACACACAGGTGTTCAATTTCTATTCCCTGAAAAATACCCGTTTCACACGTCCCGGCACCGAGGTAAGTATTTCATAAGGTATGGTCTGGCATATGCCTGCTATCTCTTCAATGGAAATATTTTCTCCGAATATTTCCGCTTCATCTCCTTCTGCTGCATCTATACCTGTAATATCTGCCATGCACATGTCCATACATACATTTCCAATTATCGGCACCCTTGTTCCACCGATAAACAGGCTCCCCTGGCTGTTACCAAGCTTCCTGTTCAATCCGTCAGCATAACCGACAGGTAAAACAGCAATCATCCTGTCATTCTCAGATACATCTGCACACCCATAGCCGACAGGTTCACCTGCTCTTACATGCTTCACCTGCGAGATCCGTGTCATGAAACGGCCTGCCGTCCTCAGATTAAGATCCCCGAAGGATCCTACTCCGTATATACCGATACCGGGTCTGACCATTTCAAACTGATATTGCGGGAAGCGGACAATACCTGAAGAATTAAGAAGGTGTCGCATGAATTTGTACCCGGTTGATTTATATAAACGGTCAGCAGCTTTTATAAATGCCTCTGCCTGGTACCGCGTAAAATTGTCAAGTGCGGGATCTTCACTGCCGGCAAGATGCGAGAAAACAGATACGATCCTTATGCAGTCGCTGGTTTCAATTATTCCCGAGAGCCTTTCAATATCCTCCGGTAAAAATCCCAGCCGGTGCATCCCGCTGTCTATCTTGATATGAACCGGGTACCTGATCACCCCGTGTTTCAGGGCGACAGAACTGAACTGATCAAGTGAAGAGAAGCTATACAATTCAGGCTCAAGGTTATATCTGATGATCAATTCCGCAGCCGAGGTTTCCGGATTCATAACCATCACAGGCAGTGTAACACCTGAGTTCCTTAATTCAACGCCTTCATCCGCATATGCAACTGCAAGATAGCTTACCCTGTGAAACTCGAGCAATGATGCAATCTCAGCCGGCCCGGCGCCATATGCAAATGCCTTTACCATTGCCATTATGCGTGTACCGGGATTAAGTTGTTTACGAAACTCATTAAGATTATGTGATATCGCATCCAGGTTGATCTCCAGCACCGTCTGGTGAATCTGCTGTTCAAGCAATTTGCCTATTCTTTCGAACTCATATATCCTGGCTCCTTTCAACAGGATTGTCTCATTATTGAAATCACTCCTGTTAAAACCATGGATAAACTCATCTGTGGAATAGAAAAACCTGGCATCATTTTCAAACAAATCGCTGTTCCTCCTCAGGGACTGTCCGATCCCTATGAATTTATCGATCCCTGTTTTCTTTACCAGTCCTGCAACCTCACCATATAATTCCCGCTCATCCCTGCCGCTTTCAACAAAGTCGGATAGTATCAGGGTCGTCCTCCTGGTATTCTGATGTTTCAGGTGCTCGATAGCCATACCCAGCGATCCGGGATCAGAGTTATAATAATCCTCAATAAGCTGGCAGTTGTTTATGCCGCTTTTCATCTCCATCCGCATGGCAACTGATACCAGTCCTGCAAGTCCTTTTTTTATTGTTTCACCGGGGATACCGAGTGAAAGACAAACTGCTGCCACGGTAACTGCATTCTCAACTGATGCCCTGTCGGTGAATGGAATTTCAAAGTCGAAGGTCTTTCCTTCATAACGCATGTGCAGGGCTGTTCTGCCATTCTCCAGGGAGCTCTTTACAACCTTTAATCTCGCCCTCTCATTTTCAAAGGACCAGTCTGTCAGTTCAGCTTTTCCAAATTTCTTACTATCAGCCAGCAAACCGTGAATAATCCCATGCTCCCTGCAATATATTATCCTGGATGCATCTTTGAAGAGTTTAAGCTTCTCCCCTGCTTTTTCCCTGTCGTCCGTAAAATTCTCGCGATGTGCATCTCCTATATTTGTAATCACACCTATATCCGGATCGATTATTTCCTGTAGTTTTTCCATCTCACCGGGAAGCGATATACCGGCTTCAAATATCCCAAGTTTGTACTTTTCATCAAGCCGCCAAACGGAAAGAGGCACTCCGATCTGGGAATTATAACTTTTAGGACTTCTTATAACCGGGATTGCCAGGCCTGCAATATCAGCGAGCCACTCTTTGACGGTTGTTTTTCCTGCACTGCCAGTAATTGCTATTACGGGTGAATTAAAGGATCTCCTTTTCCAGGCAGCCAGCAGATGAAGGGCCTTTACAGTATCCTCTACCTGTACAAAATCGGCACCGGAGTATTTTTCTGCCAGCGCTGGCAGGCTCTCAACCATGAATATCCTGATACCTGAAGCGTACAGACCTGGAATATATAAATGGCCATCATGGTTTTTACCCCTTATTGCAACAAACAGAAGTCCTTCAGAATAACTCAGCTGACGGCTGTCAGTGATTATTTCTGATACTTCAAGCTGACCCTGCCCGACCAGTTCACCCTTAACGATTGCTGCTATATCCGAGGAGTTGACTTCCACTGATTACCTTTTTAACGCTTTATTATAGCACTTCCTGCAAAGAGGCTCATAAATATTCCTTTCCCCCAGCAGCACAACCTGCGCCTGTTCTGATTTCCTGAAAGAATACTGTGCGAGGTTCCCGCACCTTACACATATTGCATGGACTTTTGTAACATATTCAGCAACAGCTAACAGGGCCGGCATAGGACCAAATGGTTTTCCCATAAAATCCATATCAAGACCGGCAACCAGTACTCTTATGCCACTGTCAGCAAGATTAGAGCACACCTCTACAATGGAATGATCAAAAAACTGTGCTTCATCAATAGCTACTACATCCACATCACCTGCCAGCAGGAGTATTGCCGACGGATTGTCAACAGGAGTTGATACTATAGATTTCTCATCATGTGAAACAACCCTCGTTTCGGAATAACGCTTATCAAGAGAAGGCTTAAAGATCTCAATCTTCAGCCCTGCAAACTGCGCCCGCCTTAGCCTTCTTATCAACTCTTCCGTCTTTCCTGAAAACATTGAGCCCGTAATCACCTCAATTGAGCCTTGTTTACCTGCTGACCCTATAGAATTTTCAGGAGAGTCCATCTTCCAGTCACTGTCTCGTTAGAAAATGTAAATAGTAGTTTTATTCAATGATCACTTCTGGAATAATCGTTACTTTTGCAAAATAAGGAAAATGGTTTGTTTTATTAACATGAAAAGGTATGGATTTCAATGCAACCATCGATTTAATTATTAAAGACCTCGATGACGCAAGGATTATTATCGATGATCTGAAGAAATACCAGGGAGTACCTCTGCTTCAGGTAGAACTTGCCAAAGCTAAATGTAAAAGTGCAGCTGAGGTTATCTCGCTGCTAAAAGAAAAAGCCGGACATTTCACAGGAGCGACAGAGATCCCCGGCGAACCTGAAGGACCGGAAAACGTTTCACAAGAACCGGAAGATGGAAAAACGCCTAAGAAAACATCTGCAAAAATACCCGAATCACCCAGAATTGGTGATAAATTCAGCCATTTGTCAAATCGTTTCAACGAGCAGATGGGAAGCAGGAAAGGTGAGGATGACCTGGATGAGACCGTAAACACAAAGCCGTTAAGAAGTCTGACTGAAGCTATTGGTATAAATGACAGGTTCTTCTATATACGTGAGATCTTTAACGGGAATAAAGAGGAATATAACCAGGCGATACTTCGCCTCGAAAATGCCGGGAATATTAAAGATGCCAGGGATATCATTATGAGCTATACAGGCGATAGCGAAGAGAATAAGGCAATTAAACAGCTGCTCGGACTGGTAAAACGAAAACTATCCCCTCATGAGTAAGCTCTTCCTGGTTCCAACTCCTATTGGAAATCTTAAGGACTTAACATTCAGAGCGGTGGAGATACTTGAAAGTGTTGACCTGATACTCGCTGAAGATACCCGCCAGTCGGGAAAGCTGCTCAAACATTATAATATAAGAACTCCTCTGAGGTCACACCATATGTTCAATGAGCATAAAAGTGCTGAAGCAATATGTACCAGAATCCTGTCAGGACAATCCATAGCTCTCATATCCGATGCAGGAACCCCGGGTATTTCCGATCCGGGTTTTCATCTTGTCAGGACATGCATTGAGAGAGATATCCCGGTTGAGACTTTACCCGGTCCCTCAGCCCTTCTGCCCGCGCTTGTTAACTCGGGTCTTCCGTGCGACAGGTTTTGCTTCGAAGGGTTCCTCCCCCAGAAGAAAGGAAGGAATAAGAGAATCGCAGGCCTGGTCGGTGAGGCAAGGACAATGGTTTTTTATGAGTCGCCGTTCCGCCTCATAAAGACACTTCATGAACTGGCTGCAGCTTTCGGAGCGGAACGAAAAGCAACAGTCTCCAGGGAATTGACCAAGTTGTACGAGGAAACTGTCAGAGGGACGCTGGAATCGCTCGCGAACCATTATACCAGCAAGCCTCCAAAAGGAGAAATAGTAATTATTGTCTCGGGAAAAGAGTAACTTATTATTGCTATTTTCGTCATAGCATAATAGTATTAAACGATGAGATTATTAATCCGGATATTGCTGCTGGCTATTGTCTCCGCACAGGTTTCAGAAGCGCAGGTACTTAATGGTAAAATTACAGGGCAGACAGGTGATCCTATTCCCTATTCAACGGTTTATATACAGGAGTTGAAACAGGGGACCACCGCAAATGCAAGGGGAGATTATGAGATCAGGCTTCCGGCAGGGAAATATACTGTCATATACCAGAGCCTTGGTTATGAACAGGTTTTTGTCAGCATCAGCCTTACAGATAAAACGGTGACAAAAGATGTTATCCTTCCTGTTCAGTATTACCAGATACCGGAAGTAAGAATCAACGCATCAGGAGAGGACCCGGCTTACTATATAATGCGTAAGGTCATTGGCATGGCTCCCTACTATCTTAACAATATCAGTTATTATAAAGCTGATGTCTATCTTAAAGGTAATCTTGTTGTGAATAATATTCCGAGGTTACTGAAGAAATCCATGCAAATAAATGTAGGCTCATCATCTGAGAACACTGCAATGAAGGAGGGTGATGCCTATTTTATGGAGTCCTTCAACGAGATAGAGTTTACTGCACCCGATAAATATTTCCAGAAAGTAATATCATTCAACAGTACCTTCCCCGAGCAGGGTAATCAGATCTCCCCCATGGATTTTATACAGGCAAGCTTCTATGAGCCTGTCCTGGCCGACATGGCGATCTCACCGCTCTCACCGGCTGCATTTTCACATTACAGGTACAAATACGAGGGAGCATCACTTCAGGGCAACTTTACTATTGCCAAGATCAGGGTGATACCCAGGCGGAAGAGCCAGCAACTCTTCTCCGGTACCATCTATATTATCGAGGACCTGTGGTGCCTTCACAGCGTTGATCTGACCAATGAGAACCTGGTAGGTACTATCAGGATACAACAGCTTTATATTCCTGTCCAGGACGATATATGGATGCCCGTAAGTCATAAATTCGAGATCAATATCGACATTATTGGATTCAGGGCCGACGCCGGTTACGGCAGTTCCGTAAAATATCTGGAAGTCAAACCAAACCTGGCCCTGCAGAAACCTGAGGCGCTCTCGTCTGGTTACGTGGCCGGTTATAACACTGCTTCGGAAAGCAGTGAAGAGTCCCCCTCAAAGACAAAGCAGCAGATAGATAAAATACTTGAAAAGGAAGATCTGTCCAACCACGATATGGTAAGGCTTGCAAGGCTTATGGATAAAGAATCGGAGAATAGTCTCCCCGACAGCAGCAGAAATAGCCTTGAAGTAAAGGATAATACAACACATACCATTGAAGAGGATGCCACGAAAAAAGACAGCGCCTACTGGGCCTCTGTCCGCCCTATCCCCTTGTCGGAAATCGAAATGAAGAGTCTCAGGATCAGTGACAGTACAAAAGCTGTCCGGTCACTGAACGGGATGAAAGGAGATACTGCTGCTTCAGGAGGGAAGAAAGTCAGGAAGAAATTCCCGGCAGCTCTTAAGAATATTGCGATGGGACATACCTGGTCCGATACTACCGGCCTCAGCTTCAGGCTGGGAGGACTGGTTCAGCCTGATAATCTCAGGTTTAACACTGTTGATGGCCTGGTTTATGGCATTGACCTCAGGTTAGCCAAATCGTGGCAAAACAGTAATTCCTTTTCATTCGCACCGGATTTCCGATGGGCATTCGGCAGGGATGAGCTTATGTGGAGGATAAACTCAAATTTCAGGTTTAACAGGGCAAGGCAGATGTCAGTTTTTGCCAGAGCAGGATCAACCAGTATGGACATTGGTGACGGTGGCAGCATTAATACCTTTCTGAATTCCTTTACCACCCTGCTGCTTAAGGATAACTACCTTAAGCTGTACGGTTCAAAATACCTGACAATAGGGTATAGGACCGTTATCGTTAACGGACTAAGCCTTGAAATAAGCGCAGGGTTTGAGAATCGCCAGCTCCTTCAGAACTCAACGGATTTTTCACTTATTAAATCATCCAGGGAATACTCTGAAAATACTCCGGGAAACATCTACCTCTCCCCTGTACCTAATCCGCTCCATGTGTTGAGAGATCAGAAGCATTCAGAATTAAATGCCAGGTTCACATATGTCCCTTACCAGAGATACAGGATGGACAATGACATTAAGATCCCGATGGGATCGGACTGGCCGACATTTAATCTTACCTGGCAGCATGGTATTAACGAGTTTACCGAACTGACCAGCAGGTACAGGCAATATGACATGATTAAGCTTGAAGCCACAAAAAGCTACAGCTTCGGGGCATTCAGCGATTTCAGATGGATGGTGGGGACAGGAGGATTTCTTGACAGCAGGTCAATACCATTCTACGATTTCTTCCATTTCAATTCACAACCGGTTCCGGTTCTTCTGAATGATTATACTGACGCATTTATGATACCGGCATTTTATTCTCTCAGCACACCGGAACTATATGGCGAGATACATCTTAAATATACAAGCCCTTATCTCCTCCTGAAGCTTCTTCCCGTACTGAGCAATACTCTGATGCGGGAGAATTTAAGTTTTGCATACCTGGGTTCCCGTTTTCACAGGAGCTATACCGAGCTCGGGTATAGTATCAGCGAGTTCCTGCTGCTGGGTGAGGTGGGAATATATGTAGGTTTTGATGATTTAAATTACCGGAGCACTGGCTTTAAGCTGGTATTACGGTTTAATTGATCATATCAGGCAAAAGGTGGCTCATCATCAATCTCATTCTCATTGTCGAATCCACCGCCCAGCTTCCTGAAATTATCATGGTTCATCTTGGAGCCCAGGGTTATGCTCTGTGCCCCCTCCCTTAATTCAGGATTGATATCCATCTCAAAATCGTCAAAATCAACAAACTGGGCCTTTTCTTCACGAAACCTCAGCCTCACATCGTCGACGGGACCATTACGATTCTTTGCCAGTATGATCTCCGCAATGCCTTTAGTGGAAGATCCATCTTCAAATGTGGGGATCCCGAACTTATCCTGTCTGTGAATGAATAAAACCATATCAGCATCCTGCTCTATGGCTCCCGACTCCCTGAGGTCCGAAAGCAGAGGACGTTTTGTACCTCCTCGCATCTCAACCGACCTGTTAAGCTGTGACAGTGCAAGGATTGGAACGTTAAGCTCTTTTGCAATACTCTTCAGCGACCTTGAAATGTTACTGACCTCCTGTTCCCTGCTTCCTGCATTTTCAGGACCTGACATAAGCTGCAGATAATCAACTATCACAACATCAAGCTTATGCTGAGCCATCAGGCGCCGGCATTTTGCTCTCAGTTCAAAAATTGATATTGCCGGTGTGTCATCAATAAATATCGGGGCCTGAACAAGGTTTTTGATCCTCGTATCAAGCTGTTTCCACTCCTCTTCCGAAAGACGCCCGTTTTTTATTTTGTCTCCCGGAATATCTGTTTCAGCTATTATTAACCTGTTGACAAGCTGTATTGACGACATTTCACATGAAAAAATTGCCACTCTCCTGCCATGATCGACTGCCATGTTCCTGGCCATAGACAGTGCGAAAGCTGTTTTTCCCATAGAAGGGCGTGCAGCAATTATTATAAGCTCCGATTTCTGCCATCCCGAAGTGAGCCTGTCCAGCTTCGTGAAGCCTGAAGGCGTTCCAACCAGGGCATCTTCCCTCTTGCCGGCCTCTTCAATCTCGCGGATTGCGTCCTTTATTACTACATTTATAGGTGCCACTTCCCTCTTTATGTTTCCCTCCGCTATCTGAAAAAGTGCATTTTCGGAATAATCAAGAAGCTCTGTTACATCATAGGTATCATCAAACGATCTTGTCTGAATTTCCGTTGAAACCCTTATCAGCTCACGCTGGATATATTTCTGTGCTACTATCCTGGCATGATAGTCGACATTGGCTGCCGAGACAACCTTTGAAGTAAGCTGTGTGAGGTAAACCGGTCCACCCACGCTCTCCAGCTCATTATGGGCACGTAACTCCTCAGTAACAGTATAGAGATCCACAGGGTGTTCCCTGGACGAAAGATCTGATACGGCCTTAAATATTTTCTGATGGGCCTCTTTGTAAAAACTCTCCGGCTTCAGAATATCAAGTATGGTAATTACTGCTTCCTTTTCAAGCATAACTGCCCCGAGGACCGCTTCCTCCATATCATTAGCCTGTGGCGGTACCTTACCAAAATCAGGCAATACAGCTATGTTATGCCTTGGACTGTTTTGTTGTTTTGCCATTATATTATTCTACTGATTTACTGCAATTTATGCTGCCAAATAGCATGCTTCAGGAGTATTTCCAAAGGTATAAATAACCTTACTTAATATTCAAGATGACATCGTGATTGTTACAAACAAACTGATGTTAAAAACTTGTTGAAAAGGTAATAATCTGATCATTAGTGACAAATTCAAAACCAATCGGTATTTTTACATCAAATTAAGGATGATGATCATATTCCCAAAGGCAAAGATAAATATCGGGTTGAGAATAACAGGTAAACGTCCTGATGGCTATCATGACATCGAAACAATTTTTTATCCTGTAGGCCTCAGCGATGCCCTGGAGTATATAATAGCGGACCAGTCCGGAAAGGAAGATGATCTGACAGTGACCGGTTTAAATACCGGGGGTCCGGCAGGAGATAACCTGGTCATTAAGATCTTAAGGAATCTGCGTCAGCTTTACTCATTCCCCTTACTGAAGATCCACCTGCACAAAGCCATACCTGCCGGCGCCGGATTAGGAGGGGGATCCTCGGATGCAGCATGTCTGCTTAAATCCGTTATAAAGTGCTTCGGACTGAAAATTGACAGGGACACCCTGAACAAACTTGCCCTCGACACAGGCAGTGATTGTCCCTTTTTCATCGATTATGTTCCATCATATGCCACCGGCAGGGGCGAGATACTTGTACCGCTAAAACCCTTTCTGACAGGTTATTATATTACACTTCTTAATCCGGGTATATCTGTCAATACAGCG
>CAYQBZ010000075.1:0-11426 GCA_964415855.1 uncultured Rikenellaceae bacterium | reverse complement strand
CGCTCCGTTGCGGCCTGCACCTGAGTATCCGCCCTGTTCCCATGATAATACCATTGAACGGCCCGTGAATCTTCAGGGCATCAAGCATAAATTGTGAACATGAAGGGACATGGCGGCATGACGGTCTGATAAAAGGAGAAATGGAATACCTGTAGAACAGAACCGGAAGGGAAAACAAAAATGATAATACCGCTTTCAGTGATTTAATCATGATACAAAGATAATAATTGGAGGATGAATGCAGTTTTGTTAATATGAGCCATAATTTATCCTGCTGCACTGACAAAATGACCAGTCCGGCTCTGCCAGGATAAATCTGGCAAAGGTTTTGTAAGGATAAATAAGATCAAAAAAAGGAGGAAAAATAAGCTATGAATATCTGGATATTTTTTATCGCATTCATGATACTGAGCTGGATAGTTAGTGCAACACTGAAGTCCAGGTTCAGGAAATACTCAAAAATACCGCTCGATAATGGGATGTCGGGACGGGAAGTAGCGGAGAGGATGCTGCAATATAACGGGATATCTGATGTCAGGATTGTAAGCGTTAAAGGGCAACTTAGCGATCATTATAATCCTGTCAGCAAAACAGTAAACCTCAGCCAGGAAGTATATAACGGCAGAAATATATCAGCAGCAGCTGTTGCCGCACATGAGTGCGGGCACGCTGTTCAGCATGCAAAAGCCTATGCATGGCTGGCATTCAGGTCAAGGCTGGTTCCGGTTGTCAGTTTCTCATCAAAATTTGTGCAGTGGATCCTGCTGGCAGGGATATTACTTATTCAGACCTTCCCTGCCGTGTTGCTTGCAGGTATCATTCTTTTTGCCCTTACAACCCTGTTCAGCTTTATAACCCTGCCTGTTGAGATAAATGCCAGCAAGCGGGCACTTGCATGGTTATCGGCCTCGGGGATAACATCCTATCAGAATCACGATAAGGCAGAGGATGCCCTGAGATGGGCCGCTTACACCTATGTGGTTGCTGCACTGGGATCACTGGCAACCCTGCTATATTATATTATGATCTTTCTGGGCGCAAGAGACTGATAATAGTAAGATAAAAGAAAGTGATTGCCTTCATTTTTTATCTTTTTTCTTTTGCCTTGTGTCTTTTGTCTTTATCGCCCTTCGACCTCCAGCCACCCGGTTCGTTTATGTATAATCCTGATTATAAGCCAAATGATTAAGGCCGGGGCAAATAAATACAACCACATTTTTGTGAGGAATATCCTGTCTGTAAGAAAAAAATTCCTGGTAAGATCCAGAAAGGTAAATATCATGAATATATTGATGAAACTGTTATATTCCCTCAACAGAACATTCCTGAAAGAGAAGGACAGGGCAGGTGGTATGTATGTGAATTTATAGGGAACAAACGGTTTTACCTTTTCTGACCATCTGTCATAAATATCACCAAATTTTCTTCGAAGGAACTGTTCCTCGGCAAACATTATACGTTCATAATAAATCCAGTATAAAAGGACAAAGACGACAATAAAATATACTGATCTAAGGAACAGGGCAGGGCCCAGCCACATAAAGAAGTTGCCGAGATACAGGGGATGACGTATTATGGAATATATGCCGGTCATGTTCAGTTCATCGGCTATCTGCCCGTTTACAGTGTTCCTGCCGGAAGTATTTCCTGGAGCAAATCCTACGGTTAGAATTCTGATAACCTGTCCAAAGATACTAATGCCTAGAAAGATAAGCTCATCAGTGATATCAGGGAGAATCGATTGCCTGTTACCAAGATACATCACAATGATCCCCGGAACAATAATGAACACCGGCAGCCAGCTTCTTCTTTTAAACAACCAGTTACCGCTACTTTCAAATTCATGTACCAGAGCCATCTTAAAAGGATTTTGTGATTGGGCAAAAGTAGGAAAAATCTAGAAACTCAGCTTAATCCTTAAGAATCCAAGATTTAATCTGAACACTTCATTGTTTATCCTGCTGTCAAAATGCTGCCATAATATTGAAATATCAACATTTTCTGCAACCGAATAGTCTATTGAGGGCCCTGCGAAATAGCCTTTAAGATCCGGAAACCACATAGCCGAAAGACCCAGATTAAAAAGAGGAGTCGCCGGATATGTAAACTGACCAAAAGCTGAAAATCTCGAGAAAGCGAGATCCTTTGCAGACATATTTCCCGAATATAAAGTGTTGAATCCACTAAGGTCCAGCGGATTATTGCAATACATAATCTGAAGCTGAGCCATGGAGCTATTACTGAATGCCCTGTCGAATCCTACTGTGAAGAGGCCTGTTCCTGTGGAATCCGAAAGATATTTTGCCGGCTGGAACCATGAGGCTTCTCCCCTGAATGATATTGAGCCGAATGCGCCTGACCAGCCGGCGCCGGCCACAATATCCTCACTATTGACACAACCGGCAAGAAACTGGATATCATATCCCCATTTGTTGAACCGCCAGAGAGCGGCAGCAGTGATATCATTTTCATAGTCTGCTTTTACGGCAAGCTCCAGAGCTGATGAAAAAGATGGATAATATTGTAATCTCATTGCATCGCTACCGGGTCTTTCAATATAATCGAAATCAAAAAAGGAATATGCATTAAATATATCGTTGGGATTCCAGACAAGTGTCTGACCCCAGTTGATCCTCTGACGCCCGATCCGTGCCTGAAATTTTCCATAATTGAAATCGAGCCATAAACGATCGATTGTTGAATTAAGAAAAAATGATTTTTCACTTATCAGATTCCATGAAAGATCGGCCCAGCCCTGGTCACCCGATATGTTTTCTGAATAAGAAGGATCGGTCCTTACCATATCACCTGTAAAAAGACGGTTCCTGAATTCAACTGCTGCTGTAATGTTCTTATCCAGGTAAATTTTAAAATTCAGCCTGTTATGAATAAGATTATCATTCAGGAATTCTCCGGAGAGGGAATCAAACATCACGCTCTGCAGGGTGTTGACATAACCGTTCAGAGTCAAAACTCCAGGTTTATCCTGTGAATAAGAAATACCGGATGTTATTATAACAGATGAGAGTATGAGGATAATGATTCTTTTCATTCCAATAACCGGATAGACTATTTCCTTATATCATCTGAAATGACTTTGCCATCTTCGAGGGTAATAACGCGATGCGCCATTTTAACGACCCTGGGATCGTGGGTTGAGAAAATAAAAGTTATCTTTTCTTCCTGATTAAGCTTTTCCATGATCTGAAGCAATGTTGTTGCCGATTTGGAGTCAAGGTTGGCAGTCGGTTCGTCCGCAAGGACAAACTTGGGCCTCGAAGCCAAAGCTCTTGCAACTGCCACTCTTTGCTGCTGACCTCCTGATAATTTTGCAGGTCTGCTGTTCATCCTGTCGTACAATCCGACCGCTTTCAACAATTCAAATGTCCTTTCGTCCCGTTTCTGTCGTGACCATTTCTGAAGCGACATTATAAACTCTACGTTTTCTTTTGCTGTCAGAACAGGTATCAGGTTATAAGCCTGAAACACGAAACCTATATTCCTCATTCTGAAGTCTATCAACCTTGATGGCTTGAGCTTTGAAAGATTAATTCCATTAATAAGTATCTCACCGGAAGTTGGTTTGTCAAGTCCTCCAATCAGGTTAAGCAAGGTTGTCTTCCCGGAACCTGAGGGCCCTACAATAGCTGCAAATTCTGCTTCCTCAAAATCAAGGTTCACGTTGTTAACCGCATGTACATGGATTTCCGATCCATCATAGATCTTATTGACATCATTTAATTCTAATATTTTCATGATCGTATTTTTTATCGTTGAAATGTTAATCGGTTCGTACAGCTTCTGCCGGATCAAGCTTAAGAGCCTTCCTTGCAGGGTAGACAGAAGACAGGATGCCGGTTATGATAATGAGAGCAACCACCTCTGCAAAAAAGGCCGGTTCTATCTGTGGGTATATATGTGCTGAGTATCCGAGCGCTTCGAATCCTTCGGCATACTTGACAAAATTTATCCCTTCGCGGGCGGTAAGGATAATGACTACCTCGCTGACGATCATCCCTGCTATTCCTCCAATAAATGACATAAAGACTGATTCCAGCATTATCATCGAAAAGACCTTCTTCTTGTTCATTCCGATAGCGGTCAGCATTCCAAGCTCCCTGGTCCTTTCGAGAACAACCATGAGCATGGTATTCACAATACCGAAAGCCAGGGCTGCCAGAATTATGACCATGAAAATTGCATAATAAAGGTGGGTCATCTCTGTCATCATGGCAAGGTCGGGCTGGATTTCCTTCCAGCTCATAACCTCATCATCCGGTAATTTACTTTTCAGGACATCGGTAATCTGATCGGTATCTTCAATTTTGTCAATCCTGACAACAATCTGATGATATGAACCTCCCGGGATACCGGTCAGCCGGCGCAGGTCATCATTCTTTACAAATACCACGCTTTTCTCAAACATGGTGTTCTTAATATCATATAATCCTGTTACACGGAAAAGTGCACCAACCTGGTTATTATCCTTATCCAGGAATGTAAGTGCGAGACGGGAGCCCTCCCTGAAGGTCCAGGCCTTTTCTTTTATCAGGGCACCATATTTTGACTGTTCCCTTGCTGTCAGGACAGATTTAAGCCTCTTTATGAAGATCTTCTCTGAATTGAAGCGCTCACCGGTAAGGCTGGAGAGTCTGTCTGTCAGATCTCCCGGGACATCCGAAGCTGAGAGCTCAGACAATACCGTACTGTCAATTGAAAATCTGACAATGTTGAGCTCCTTTGCCAGGTCCTGGCCAATAAGCGCCAGGTTATATCTTGATTCCGTTTCAAAATAGTCACCTGTGCCATTCATAATTTTCTCTGAAAGTGAAAATACCTTTTTTTCTTTCTCCGGGTCTATACCTACAATCTGTACTCCGGTACTCTTTGTGGCAGTATTTGCCATACCGCTGATAATTATCCTGCCACAGGTATTTACAACACCGGGAGTATTTTGAATTTCGGATATTACCTTACCCGTATTATTGATAATCAGGTCAGGATCATAATTCGTGCGGAAATCTTTTGATGTCACCTGAATATGTGAGATCTCCTCATTAAGGGCGGAATCGACCCTTTGATTTATAGCGCCTGTCATCACCGCGACAGAGAAGACACCTGCAAATATCCCTACTGTAACCGAAGATATTACGACAATACTTCTGACGCGGTTCCTCCAAACATTTTTCCATGCTGTTTTCCAGATCATGATTTTAAGTATTATGCTTTTAAAGAATTTGCTGTATTGAGCTTAAGGATTTTATTAACAGGATAAACGATTGCAATAATCACTATAATGGCTACTATAAATGTTTGCCAGAGAAAATAGGAATTAATACCCATGAAAGGCATAATCGGTTCCATACCGTAATCCTCAAACATCTTGGCATATTCACCTGAAAACCGGATGGGATGGTAGAGACCGACCAGAATAACAGGAATAGCAATGACCACACCGCTTAATATCCCCAGAAGACCCATGTATATCATTTCAATAACGACAACCAGGGCCAGCTTTGTTTTCTGCATTCCAATCGCAACAACCACTCCAAATTCACGCTTCCTTTCGGCAGTCATCATAAGAACAGTTCCGAATATCCCAAAGGCAATTACCAGGTAGAGTATTCCTATCATTATCATGCCGCTTTTGTTATCGGCATCCATCTGATTGATTATCAGCTCGTTCATCTCCCTCCATCCAATTACCCTCAATGGGGACCCGATTTTACTGTCCAGGCGTTCAATCATGGCATTTATATCTTTGTCATCATTCTTTCTGACATCTATTGCCAGAGATGTTAGCATTCCGGGAGCATTGTAAAATTCCTGGCATACGTCATAAGGGAGATATACTATCATATTATCCAGGTCGGGAGCAGGGAGACGGACAATTCCTGAAACAACAAATTTCGCTGCTGCAGTTGTAGCATGATATCCCTGGCCTATCAGAACAAGAGTATCGCCGATCCCAAGGTTGAGATATCTCGATAATTTGTCACCTATCAACGCTGCCTTCTCTCCTTTTTCAATGTATCCATTTTTAAAAGATGCATATTCGTTGAAATACGGCATAATCGTTTCTGCGTCCTTATCTGCTATCCCAAGTTCAGCCCTGAGGGAACCTTCTCCTGAGAAGGACCTGTCTTCAAAGAGATCAAGCTCGTTCCTGATTTTCCCCGGAAGATCTGAGTTTTTAAGCCTGGCAATAGCTTCTCCGGTAAGACGGTACCTGACAAGCTTTCCCCTGACATCTGAAAGCAGATTTTCCTTTTCAGGATCAATTCCCATAACAAGAACACCTTTTGTGACAGGTCCCACTGATGCAAGAGCAAAGGATTCAAGCCTGGGGACTGTTGCCCCGGCGTTTTCATCGTCCAGAATTATTTTCTCCAATGAAGAAGAGTACTCAAACACATTATCTATAACCTTGTCATCCCAGAAATCTTCGTTCTGAATCTGTACATAACCGGTATATGATTCTATTACATTCCGGAACATATGATCGTATGAGCCAAGCTGAAGGGACCTCATCAGGAGAGCAAAAAAGACGGCAAAAAAGACAGATGCAACTGTTATCAGAGTCCTTCGCTTGTTTCGCCAGAGGTTGCGCCAGGCCATTCTATAGTTTTTCATAACCCTGTTAGTTAATAAGTTATCACTTTATGGTTATCTGATGCTTTTCATATTCTGCTGCGAAAAGAAATTTTCCTGTATAGGAATATTGAATTTAATATCCTTTATTAAAAGAACGGTCTTGTTTCCCGGTTCTTCTGCAGGCTGAAGTTCAATTCTTGTCTGGATCACCCTTCCATCCATGGTCCTGATATCACTCCCTGTCTCAGTTCTTACAAGAAATCCATCCTCATCGTATAATTCTGCTCTGAGCACCAGGAAGTCTTTTTTATCGATCCATCTGATCTGGTAACCCCATACCACTACCGCATCTTCTTTCGCAAGCATTTTTATCCTGTAACATTCCCTTCCTTCAATATTTTCCTCACCGGTTATTTCATGGGTATAATCATTAACCACGGATGATTCTTTAAGAATATCATCATTTGTATAGTCCGAACCCATCCAGCCCTGCGACATCATTGAGGGCGGAAGTTTGATAAGTCTGCTTATCGAAGGGTTCCAGTTCCACATCTCTGTACCCCTTTTAAGAAAACTCTGCCCTGCATCCCTCGCCGGGGCAGTTATAAGCGTGAGTGCATAATCCCTTCCCATTGTCCAGTTTTTAAATTCCACCGTGCGTTCCCAGGCAGGACGGATTATTGTCATTGATAATTCCATTATACTCGATTTCTCCCCGTTGAATTTTTCATCGGCTTTCCTTACAATATCTGCTGCTGAGAGCGACTGGGAATGAATCATCGCATTGCTCCCCGCGATAAAAACAAGTACCAGAATAAGACAAATTCTACTTTTCATATTGTGTTTATTTATATATTTCAATAATTCGGTCTATCGTTTTATTGTAATATTTCTCATCCACTTCGTCCATGTAAACAGTGACCATGCCAAAGCCTTCAATTGTATATATGAACATGTTGAGGTCCAGGACCGGATCATAATCTTCAGATTTTCTTTCCTTTTTTCTTTGAAAGTAATCTGTCAGTATTCTGCCCATAGTACTCAGGAACGGGCTGCTATTATTCGTATATACTGCCTCTACTGTGTTCACCGGTCCTAAATGTGTTCTGAGAAACCTCTCCCTGACATCTTTCTGCATCAGGAACTGGTAGAACAGCCGCCAGAATGAAAGTTTTTGCCTGAGAATCAGGAACAGCTTCCTGATAAATAACTCAAATTCATCTTCTGTAAGATACCCATCTCTGTCGGGATCAAAATGTTGTGCAACCTCATCCATTGACCTGTCGATGATTTCCGAGAGCAGTTCCTCCTTACTTTCAAAATAGTTATACATCAGGCCTTTTGATATACCGGCATGCTGTGCTATATGGCTAATAGTGGTGTTATGAAAACCATCCCTGGCAAAATGTTCGAGTGCAACTTTCATAATATGGGCTTTCTTCTCTACCCTTATCTCCTCAAATTGCTCTGGTGTTCTCGGCGACATGATATGTATGACTAAACGCTCATTCAACAAAAAAAAACAAAAAAATCCGTTTTTGATTGAACGGTTAGTCAAAGATAAAACAAGAAAATACTATTTCCAAATTTTTTTACCTCTTTTACTTCAAATTATTTAAAAGAGAGCTCCCGCTGAAGGAAGTCTTACCAGGTTCCTCCCTAAATCAGCCGCCAAAAAAAGACTCTTCAACCTCCAGGTTCCGGGCATAAACGCTGTAGCGAATGTTAAAGAGTCAGACTTCAAAATTAATCCTCATTTTTACAAATAATTCCTGCTTAAAACCGTTAAAACAAATATTTAAACCGGCAAAATCAATTATTTTAGAAAGATTTTCTATCTTTAACAGGTTGTACTTAAAACAATTTATAATGGCAAGTCTCAAGCTTTTACTGGGAATGATCCCATCGACTTCTAAGATAGAGCAGGCGGAAAAGGCTTTGATCACTGAATATGAGAAACTCAATACCTTTGCGAACTCCGATGAGCTGGCAAGATATACAGAGCTGAACGAACTCGTGAATTCTTCCGATTTCATCCAGAAAAGAAAAGAGATCGGATCCCTTCAGTACAAGAATTCCGAAGAATACACAAAAGAGAAAGAGTTCATAGCTCTTCAGAAAGCCAGGGATATAGTACAGTATTTCAAAACAACTTCCGGCAATACCCTGAAAAGATTTCAGGAGCTGGACGGGTCGGACAAGATCAGCGAATTTGAAACACTCGAAAATTTTATTAATTCTGCTGAATTTAAAGAAAAGCAGAAGATGAGACCTGTAACATTCAAGGATAAAGATGAATACCGGAAACTGGTAGAATATAAAGCTCTTAAAGCAGATCCTGAAATCAAGGCATTCCTAAAATCTCCTGAGTCGACAAAATCAAAAACCATATTACGATATGAAGAGCTTGATAAACTCGTAAACTCTTCAGAATTTCAGGCAGTTAAAAATATGAGGCCAATAACCTTCAAGGACACTGAGGAATATAAAAAACTTCTTGAATATAAGAGACTTAAAGGTAGTCCTGAAATAAAGGAATTCTATAAGTTCAAATCTTCCAAAGAGTATGCCAATTATCTCAACACTCACGATTCTGCGAGGCTTTCAAGACTGGGTGAGTTAAAAGAATATATTGCATCAGCCGGGTTCAAGGAGAGGAAAGAGTATCTTCTCGACAAGAAGAGATTTGAAAAAACAGAGATGTTCAAAGAGGTTCAGGAATATGATACTTTAAAGAAGAGCGCAGACATAATCTGGTATTTCAAGGTAAAGGATTCCAATAAATTTGATATACTGAAGAACAGGGAACTTACATTCAGCGATGAATTTGAAAACGATAACCTCGATTCTAAGAAATGGCTCACCAACTACTACTGGGGTGATAAGTTGCTGAAAGACAGGTATTCCGTTGAATCTGATCTCCAGGCTTATACAGAAAAAGGGAATTTTGAAATCCGTAACAGTATTCTGAAGATAATCACCAAGCCACAGAAAGTAAACGGGAAAGTATGGTCTGCAGCTAACGGTTTTTCAACGAAAGAATTCAGTTATACATCAGGACTTATTAATTCCGGCAAAAGTTTCAGACAGAAATACGGTATTTTTTCCGCAAAGATCAAGCTGGGAGATCCGAATGCAAAAAATGCTTTCTGGATGCTGGCTGATCAAATTACACCCCATATAGATATCTGCCGGACATCAAAGGGGAAGGTATGGGCCGACTTGTTTCCATCTTCAGATAAATCGGCCAGAATCTCCATCGGATCGAGATATGCAAAGGATTTCTTCATTTATACCCTTGAATGGACCTCAGGTAAGCTTGTGTGGAAAATAAATGATACAATTCTATTCTCACAGACATCGGATGTCCCACAGGAACCTATGTATGTTCTGCTTGCCGGCGGACTGGATAAACCAATAAACGGGATGACATCGATGGAAATAGACTGGATAAGGGTATACCAGTCTAAATAACACTAAATATATAGTTTACGTTGTAATTATTTTTTTCAGCGCCATTCTATATCTGGCCAGTTTCCTGGTTATGATAAACAGTATCAGTATTGTTAATGTAATCATCAGTCTCTCAAATTGAATATTTGTTTGTATATATTATAAGGCAAACAAAGAATAAATGATTTTGTTCCGGCAGAAAGGAAAAAAATGACGGAGCAGGGATTTTCGGTTGCGATATATCGCAGGGAATCCTCGCCAAAATTCCCTACCTGTTTATTGGTAATCCCCGGTAATTAATTGTTGAATATGGGATGGTTTCTGTCTCATCAACAACGTATCCCCATTTCCTTACATACTCCATTCCGGGAAGAAACTCATCACCGAGTTTTTTCAACAACCTGTTTAAGCGTTTATCGAGATCTCTCTGAACATCAGCATAGCCAACCTGATTTACAAGGTTGTTCACCTGGTAAATATCTTTCTGATTATCAAACAGAAGCCACGGTCCTTCAAGATCCCTGACGTATGTATACTGTTTTGTCCTGACTCCCCGGTATTCCTTTCCTCCCATGCTACGTGCCCATTGTCCAAATGGCTGGTAGCAGGCAATAAGCACCTCTTTTGTTGTATCTATTGCCCTGCCCGATAAAGCTTTTGACTTATTTTCTCCTTCAACTGATCCGGGAATTGCCAGCCCGCATAAATCCAATAAAGTTGGCATTATGTCGGGTGTATTGATTAATATATCACTTTTAGTTCCTGCACTGCCAAGCATTGCGGGGTATTTAATAAGAAACGGGACATTTATTGATTCTTCAAATGGTCTCTGTTTATGTGATGCTGAGTGGGAATTAACCATGGCTCCATGATCTGAGGTAAAAACAAAAATTGTATTCTCATCTATCCCGGCATTCTTAACAGCGGCCTGCAGTGCGCCAATGCAACTGTCAAGAGCTGATATATGACCATAGTAACCTGTCAGATCGTTCCTGGCCCTGGCTGAATCTTCAGGAGCAACATTTCCCCTGTATGACAATGGCATTTGCCGGTATAATTTCCTATAGTTTTCCGGAGCGTTTCCAAACGGAGTATGAGGGGGCCCCCATGACAGAACCAGGAAAAATGGTTTCCCGCTTTTGCTGTTATCATTTATATAACCTATAGCGTCAGCAGTTTGCGCATAGGCATCATATCCTTCCCATTTCTTCCTGACATCATCATTATCCCAATAATAAGAATTGTAGTAATCGTGTGTACATTCAAGCACCTTCCAGTATTCAAATCCCTGCCGGCGCTCAACAGGTATGAAAGAACTCCGCCCATTTCCATCGAGGTGCCATTTCCCGATATATGCAGTTTTATATCCTGCTTCCCTG
>CAYQBZ010000074.1:0-11636 GCA_964415855.1 uncultured Rikenellaceae bacterium | reverse complement strand
TTATCAGTGAGCTTACCAGCCAGGCAGGGATTGAAGTTGCACGTAACATGATAAGTATGAAAAACCGTCCTGATGCAATTTTTACTGCGAACGATACTTCTGCTGTTGCAGTTATCTGCGAATTGAAAAAAGCCGGGATAAAAATCCCGGAAGAGATTGCGGTTGCAGGTTTCAATAATGAACCCATAAGCCAGATCGTGGAGCCAAACCTGACGTCAATAGACTATCCTGCAAGGGAGATAGGAGAGATAGCAGCTACCTCATTAATAAACATCCTTAACCACTCTGCGACCGTCAACCGGAGTTCAATTGTAATAAAGCATAAGCTGATTGTGAGGGACTCATCCCTGAGAGGCTATCCTGTAAAACACAATAGAAATTAATTCTTCAGAAATGATGGCACGCTTCTTAAAACACATTGTCTTTTCGTTCATTATGCTCATATCGTTCGAAGCAAGTGGAGAGGACGGATACAGGTTATGGCTCAGGTATGATCCGATTTCCGGTCAGGAGGTACTGGATCAGTACAACACAATGATAAACGGATGGATCATCCAGGGTGATTCTCCAATACTGAAATCTGCAGCCGGAGAATTGCAGCTTGGACTGGGAGGCTTGCTTCGGAAAGCTGTTCCTGAGGTAAGGACCATAGACAGGAACGGGATAATAGTGGCAGGAACTCCCGGTAATTCTGATATTATCGCTTCGCTTAATCTTGGGAAAAAGCTGGAAGCAATGGGTGATGAAGGCTACCTTATCATCAGCTCTGTCTATAAACGAAGAAAAATTATTGTAATTGCCGCAAATAAGGATGCCGGGGTGCTCTACGGAACATTCCATTTCCTGAGGCTGTTACAGATGAACAAAAGTATTGACGGATTGGATATTGCCAGTGCACCAAAAACCAGAGTAAGACTGCTTAATCACTGGGATAACCTTAACAGGTCGGTTGAGCGCGGCTATGCAGGACTTTCCCTCTGGAACTGGAAAGCTCTCCCTGACACCATCGACCAGCGCTATACCGATTATGCAAGGGCAAACGCCTCAATAGGAATTAACGGGACCTCACTTACAAATGTCAATGCGAACGCCATGATTCTTACAAGGGAATACCTGGTGAAGGTAGCTGCCCTGGCAGATGTATTCAGGAAGTATGGCATAAGGGTCTATCTTACGGCACGCTTCAGTGCACCGGTTGAAATAGGGAAACTTAAAACGGCCGATCCGCTGGACCCGGAAGTAATAAAATGGTGGAAAGAGAAGGCAGATGATATCTATGCACTGATACCTGATTTTGGAGGATTCCTGGTGAAGGCAAATTCAGAAGGCCAGCCGGGTCCGCAAAGTTATAACCGCACACATGCAGACGGTGCAAACCTGCTTGCCGACGCCGTCGCACCCCATGGAGGGATAGTGATGTGGAGAGCCTTCGTATATGATAATAATGTTGCTGAAGACAGGGCAAAACAGGCTTACAGCGAATTTGTTCCGCTTGATGGCAAATTCAGGAAAAATGTCATTATCCAGGTTAAGAACGGCCCTGTCGATTTTCAGCCGAGAGAGCCTTTCTCCCCGCTGTTTGGAGCTATGCACGAAACTCCTGTTATGCCTGAATTCCAGATAACACAGGAATATCTTGGAGCATCTGTGCACCTTGTATTTCTTGCACCGCTTTTTGAGGAGTGCCTGAAAGCCGATACATATGCAAAAGGGAAAGGCTCACTTGTGGCAAAAGTTGTGGATGGTACGCTGGACAATCAGTCTCTTACAGCCATGGCAGGCGTGTCTAATATAGGTACAGACAGGAACTGGACCGGACATCCGTTTGCCCAGGCAAACTGGTATGCATTCGGAAGACTGGCATGGGATCCGTACATGAATTCTCCGGATATTGCTGATGAGTGGATTAGAATGACCTTTACAAACGATGATAAAGCTGTGAATACCATAAGTAAGATGATGCTGGAATCGCGTGAGATTGCTGTTAATTATATGACTCCCCTGGGACTGCACCACCAGATGTATGCCGGACATCATTATGGCCCTGGTCCGTGGGTCAGCAGGGGTAGGGCTGATCAGACATCTGTATATTTCAGCCGTGCTGATTCGGTTGGCATTGGATTCGACAGGACATCAGCCGGAAGCAACGCAGTGGAACAATATTATTCTCCTCTGAGAGAGATTTACAATAATATCAGGACCTGTCCTGAAAATCTTCTGCTCTGGTTTCACCATGTACCGTGGGACTATAAAATGAAATCAGGCAGAACTTTATGGGATGAATTATGTTTGAGATATGAGGAGGGAGTTGAATCTGTCAGCTGGTTGCAGGATGAGTGGAATAGTGTAAAAAGCCTGATTGATAGTGAAAGGTTCGAGGATGTCAGCGCCAGGCTTGTTAAACAGGAAAGAGATGCGAAGATATGGAGAGATGCATGCATACTCTACTTTCAGACCTTCTCAAAGAGACCAATACCTGAGGGAGTGGCAGAACCAGTAAACAACCTGCAGTATTATATGAACTACAGGTATACTGATATTCCGGGAATCAGCAGGAGGTGAAGGCACAGGGCACAGTGTAAGAGGAATAGAATAATGCCGTGTCAGCGTCAAAAACCAATGCAGGGTGAAGTCGAGACTTCACCATTGATCAGACAAATATTTCAGATGAAAAGAGTGGCTATAATTACCGGAGGTGCAACAGGAATAGGATTTGCCATAGCGAAGAAATTTGTCCAGAATGACATAAGGGTTGTTCTTGTCGGCCGTGATGAGACCAGGCTAAAACTGGCATGCGAAACAATGGGAGAGCTTGCCGGGTATATCGGGTATGATCTTTCCCGGATTGAGGGATTGCCCGATCTTGTCAGGCAGATAACAGATTCTTATAAGAGAATAGATATCCTTGTTAATAATGCAGGAATGCACCTTAAGAAACCAATTGCTGATGTATCTGATGAGGAGTACCAGAAAGTCATAAGAACCAACCAGACAGCAATGTTCAGCCTCACAAGAGAAGTTGCCGGCGTAATGAGTAAACAGTGCAGCGGTGCAATTCTGAACATCAGTTCGATGGCTTCACAATACGGACTGCCTAACGTCATTGCATATACTGCATCAAAATCAGCCATAGAAGGAATGACCAGAGCTATGGCCGTTGAGCTCGCCATGTCTGGAATAAGGGTTAATTGCATAGCTCCCGGATTTATCAAGACCAACATGTCCTCTCTCGCTCTTGATAAAGATCCTGATCGAAAGCAGAGGGTGCTGGCACGGACTCCGCTGGGCAGGCTGGGAAGAACATCGGAGGTGGCTGATGCGGCATTGTTCCTTGTTACACGATCGTCCTCATATATTACCGGCGTTGTTCTTCCAGTGGATGGGGGAAACTCGATCGGATTTTAAGCAGTGCAGGCAGGAGAATTATATAACGGCGCAACGGCGAAAAGAATGAGGAGGAGACCGGTAATTTATTCAGGTATTAAAATTTTGATGATGTGAAAATAACAGATGCTAAAGTAATTGTCTGCTGTCCTGGCAGGAACTTTGTAACCCTTAAGATATTTACGGACCAGGGCATATATGGTCTTGGAGATGCTACCCTCAACGGGATGGAAAAACCTGTGGTTGCCTACCTGGAGGAGTACTGCATTCCTGCTTTGATAGGTCGCGATCCGCAGAACACAGAAGATATCTGGCACTATTTTTACAGGGGTGTATACTGGCGCCGCGGGGCAGTGTCGATGACGGCTGTTTCAGCTATCGACATGGCCCTGTGGGACATAAAGGGAAAGCTGCTGAATACACCGTTATATAACCTTATCGGGGGAAAGAGCAGGGAGAAGGTATTTGTCTATAGTCATGCTAACGGAAAAGACACTGATGAGACTATTGATAATATAGGTTCTGAGATTGAGAAGGGATTCAGGGCTGTCAGGGTGCAGTCGGGAGTGCCGGGAATCGAACATACGTACGGGGTGGCAAAAAACAGTAAATTCTATGAGCCGGCTCAAAAGGGAAAGGCTCATGAGGAGTTCTGGGATACATCGAAATACCTGAACTTCATTCCCTCCTTATTTAAAAAGGTCAGGGAAGTATACGGGGAAAACATACAGCTTTTGCACGATGTGCATCACAGGTGCACACCTGTAGAGGCTGCCAGACTGGCTAAGGAGCTGGAGCCATATCACCTGCTTTGGCTTGAGGACCCTGTTGCCGGCGAATTGCAGGAAGGTCTGAGACTTATACGGCAGAACTCGACAACACCTTTGGCGATAGGTGAAGTATTCAACAGTATATATGATTATTCAACACTGTTTACTGAACAACTAATCGATTATGTAAGAATGCCACTTGTACACGGGGGAGGGGTGACCCATATGCTCAAGGTAGCAGCAATGGCATCCTTTTACCATATCAGCTCCGGGTTTCATGGAGCTACAGATCTGTCACCTGTGAATCTTGCAGCAGCAATACATTTCAACATGGCAATAAACAACTTTGGTATTCAGGAATATATGCCTCACCAGGATATTGTCAATGAGGTGTTTAAAATAAATTACCGCTTCACTGACGGCTATCTGTTAATTGATGATTCGCCTGGTACCGGAGTAGATATTGATGAAAAAGTTGCATCTAAATATCCTTATACCTTGGCAAGGCTTCCTGTAAACAGAAAAACAGACGGAACTATGTTTAACTGGTAGGAATTAAGACTAAGAGGCCCGGAATGCCTGAAATACCTGGAGTATTTAAAGTTTTAAAAATATCGTATATTAGTGTCCTTTAACTTTAGGCACTTGCAATTACAGATGCAGAAGTTAATACAATTATCAGTAATTTTATATAGAAGATGTTATTACTTGGAATAGACCTGGGAAGCTCATCTGTTAAAGCTTCAGTAATTGATGGTGAATCGGGTGAATGTCTGGCATCAGCCTTTCACCCTGAGGATGAGATGAAGATCATAGCCAGAAAACCGGGATGGGCCGAGCAGGAGACTGATATGTGGTGGTCAAACCTCAAAGCCTCAGTTGTTTCATGTACCTCTAAGATGGGCTCCTTAAAAAATAATATAGGAGCAATAGGTATTTCGTACCAGATGCACGGTCTTGTTGCTGTTGACAGGGATCGGAAGGTATTAAGACCCTCTATCATCTGGTGCGACAGCAGGGCGGTCAGTTATGGCGAGAAAGCTTTCAGCTCACTTGGGAAAGGATATTGCCTCTCACACCTGCTTAACTCACCTGCCAATTTTACAGCTTCCAAACTGGCCTGGGTTAAAGATAATGAACCTGACCTGTATAACAGGATAGATAAGATAATGCTTCCCGGTGACTACGTGGCATTACGTCTCACTGGAGAGCTATGTACCTCATATACAGGTCTTTCAGAAGGAATTTTTTGGGATTTTACCAATAACCGGATTTCTGAAGAACTTCTGAAACATTTTGGATTCAGCCACACACTTTTCCCTGATGCATTTTCATCATTTTCAATACGTGGGAATCTGTTAAGATCAGTTGCCGAGGATCTGGGATTGAGGGAAGGAATACCAGTGGCCTACAGGGCCGGTGATCAGCCTAACAATGCTTTGTCACTTAACGTCCTTGAGCCTGGTGAGGTGGCGGCAACTGCCGGAACATCAGGCGTTATTTACGGTGTCACTGATAAGAAGCAGCACGATACCTTCTCAAGGGTAAATACTTTTCTCCATGTGAATCATACGGATACCATAACCCGTCTGGGTGTGCTGCTGTGTATAAACGGAACGGGAATACTCAATTCATGGTTAAGGAGAAACATAAGTAATAACCTGTCATATAACGAAATGAATGAGATGGCTGAAAAAGTTCCGCCTGGCTCGGAGGGTCTTACTATTCTCCCGTTCGGAAATGGAGCTGAAAGGATGCTTGGGAATAAAGAACCCGGGGCAAGATTTGTAGGGATAAATTTCAATACTCACACGAGCTTCCATATGTTAAGGGCTGCACAGGAGGGAATTGCATTTTCGTTCAGGTACGGACTTGATATTATGAAGGAGACCGGTATTGATCCGAAGCTTATAAGGGCCGGCGAGGCAAATATGTTCCTTAGCAGGATATTCAGGAAGACATTATCGAACATAACCCGGACATCTATTCACCTGTATAATACGGACGGATCAATTGGCGCAGCAAGAGGTGCAGGTATTGGTTGCGGTTATTATAAGTCTGAAAAGGAAGCTTTTAACGGACTTGTCGCCCTGGGAATTACCGAGCCGGAAGAGGACGGAAAGTCTCATTGTGAAGATGCCTATGGAAGATGGAAAGAACTTCTGATAAAATGGATTACATGATCCGGCTTTATGGATTATTTTTCAAAACAGTCTGTTTTGGGGATAATGGATCAAATATTAACTAAAACATAAAATATATGATTTACAAAGGTAAAAAAGAGGCATATCCCGGAATAGGGAAGATCGGGTACGAAGGGAAAAATTCTAAAAACCCCCTGGCATTTAAATGGTATAATCCGGAGGAGGTGGTATCGGGTAAGAAGATGAAGGATCACCTTCGCTTTGCAATCGCATACTGGCACTCATTCTGTGGTGACGGATCAGATCCTTTTGGTAATGCAACAAGGATATATCCCTGGAAAGACGCATCGAATGATGACAAAACAAAGCAAAGGCTTGATGCTGCTTTTGAATTTATTACAAAGATAGGAGCAGGGTATTACTGTTTCCATGATACGGATATTGTTGGAGACGGTTCTGTTTTTGAAATAGAGAAGCGGCTTGATAAAATCATACCGGTTATTAAAAAAATACAGGAAGAAACCGGGGTGAAGCTTCTGTGGGGTACTGCAAACCTGTTCTCAAATCCCAGATATATGAATGGTGCAGCAACAAATCCTGATTTTGCCGTAGTAGCAAATGTTGCGGTACAGCTAAGGAATGCCATAGCTGCAACTGTTGCGCTGGGAGGTCAGAATTATGTTTTCTGGGGAGGAAGGGAAGGATATATGAGTCTCCATAATACAGATATGAAGCGCGAGCTTGAACATATGGGAATGATGCTTTCAATGGCCCGTGACTATGGAAGGAAAATAGGCTTCAAAGGGACATTCCTTGTTGAGCCAAAACCTATGGAACCATCAAAGCATCAGTACGATTATGATGTTGCCACCATAATTGGATTTTTACACCGGCACGGACTTGATAAGGATTTCAAACTGAACATTGAAGTCAATCATGCAACACTTGCCGGGCACACATTCCAGCATGAGTTGCAGGTAGCAGCCGATGCCGGATTGCTTGGCAGTATTGATGCCAATAAGGGTGATTACCAGAACGGATGGGATACTGATGAATTCCCTACAAACGTGTATGAAATAACAGAGGCGATGATGGTTATCCTTCAGGCAGGGGGATTCAATACAGGAGGTATAAATTTTGATGCCAGGATAAGGCGCAATTCTACTGATATTGAAGACATTTTTATTGCTCATATCAGCGGTATGGACACCTTTGCAAGATCACTTCTTATTGCCGATAAGATACTTGAAGAAAGTGATTATCTTAAGATGAGGAAGAAAAGATATGAATCTTTCGATAAGGGACAGGGGAAAGATTTTGAGAACGGAAAACTCACCCTTGAAGATCTGAGGAATATTGCTGCGGAGATAGGGGAACCGGCAACCAGGAGCGGTAAGCAGGAACTTTATGAGCAACTGATAAATATGTATCTGTAGTTAAAATTTAATAGAGACTGTAAAGGACAGGTAAATTATGCAGGGTGACAGGTATATTTATTATCATTGTCGGCATGCATGGATTATGTGACTTATACGGTTCGCTAATAATATAATCGAGTTTTATGGAACCAATCCCTGTTGTAATTGAGCTTCAAAGTAAATACGACTTTGATAAAACTGTCAGCATACTTATTTCTGAAGCAGAACGCCGTGAATGGAAAGTCCCATTTGTTCATGACCTGCAACAATCGCTGGCAAAATCCGGGAAGAATGTTAAGCCGGTCAAAGTCATTGAAATATGCAAGCCAAAATATTCCGGACAGATGCTTGAATTGAACCATGAGCGTATAATGTCGGTAATGATGCCCTGCAGGATATCAATATATGAAAAGGAAGACGGATTGATCTATATAGGTCTTATTAACGCAGGAGAAATTACTGCAGGATTACAGTCAAATATTGCCAGGGTCATGAAAGAAGCTTCCGATGAAACACTGGAGATAGTAAAATCAGTTACCTGAGTTTCTGGGAATAGTTTTATAATTGAAATGCGATCTGCGAAAATCAGCGCTATCTGCGGGAAAATAGAACTAATAATTGTCCGGATGATAGCGCAGATTGCGCTGGAATTCTTACAAAAGGATCTTCTGTATCGACGATTTTTCCCTTTCAGTAAGAGAGTCCATCTGCCGGAGCGCATGTTGAATTTTTGTCTTGAAATTCCAGCAGGTCATCTGCCTCAGCGATAGCCTTCTGGCAAATTCATAGGTTGAGAGTTCTTCTTTTCCCTTGCATACATGCCAGGCTATGTAAAATGCTTTGCTTACAGGGAATTTGCAATTGTGGAAGATCGTCCCGGCTGCTGCTGATTCTTCTGTTTTGCATCTTGTACATCGTCTTGAGTATGCTGACTTCCCGGGACAATAATTGGTATTTCCGCATTTACGGCAGGTGAAACCATTTCTCCATTTCAAATCTGCTAGAAATTCATAACAATAGTCATCACTTTGAAAGAGGTCCTTAAGCTGTTTCTCATCAATTTCGTCCCTGAAGATAGTACTCATTACCAACACATTTATTCTGCAAAGATAAAAATAAATGGTGATATTAAAAAGATTCAGGTGATAGTATTGCGATTTATTTAAATTGTCTTTATCTTTGCATCTCAAATTTTTAAAAATGACATATACAGAAATTAACAGAAGATATTCTGAACTGGCAGGGACGGAATGTTGCCTTTCATGTGGCGGGGCCATTGCATATTCAGGTGCAAAGCCTGGAGATGTGTGTGTCGATCTTGGAAGCGGAAGAGGTACTGACGTGATACGACTTGCAGAAACAGTAGGGACAGGGGGATTTGTATATGGAATTGATATTTCTGAAGGAATGATAAATAAGGCTGTATCTACAGCTGCTTACCTCGGAATAGTTAATGTGAAATTCATAAATACTCCCCTCGAAAATACTACGCTTGATGATAATATCGCGGACCTGGTCATTTCAAACTGTACTATTAACCATGCCGGCAATAAGCAGGCTGTTTGGAATGAGATCTTCAGGATTCTGAAAAAAGGAGGCCGGTTTATAGTCAGCGATATTTATGCTGCAGAACCAATAGCAGAGGAATACCGGAACGATCCGGTGGCCATATCCGAGTGCTGGGCAGGATCAGTAACACGCGACGAATACCTTAATCATCTTACATGCGCCGGATTCTCATCAATAGGTATCAAAGAAGAATCTGAACCCTATGTAAAGGGCAATGCGGTGGTTTCAAGCTGGACCGTTACCGGAGAAAAACCCTCAGGGAGATGCAGTTGTGGAGAGAATAATTAAATTATACTAAAGATAAATATGATGAAAAGAAAAATCTTACTTGCGGTATTTATATCTTCTATGTTTTTAATAGACTGTAATTCGGAAAATCCGGGTTCTCCCGGATCGGTATCCGGAAATGGCTCGGACGTGGTACAGCTTACAAATGATTCATTCAAGAAGATGGTTTTTAATTATGAGGTTAACAAGGAATGGAAGTATGAAGGGGATAAGCCTGCTATAATCGATTTTTATGCTGACTGGTGTGCCCCCTGTCGCCAGCTCTCACCTCTTGTTGATGAAATAGCAAAGGAATACGATGGTAAAATAGTTGTTTATAAGGTCGATACTGAAAAGGAAACTATGCTGGCACAAAACCTTGGGATAACCGGCTTACCCACATTGTTATTCATCCCGGCAAAGGGAAAACCCCAGATGTCGATGGGCGCGATTCCGAAAGAGATGCTGGTAAAAGCAGTAAATGAAGTATTATTAATACAATAAACAAAATATCACAGGATATGAAAAGTGTTATTAAAAAGAAAAAAGAAGGAGCTAGTTCCAAAGTCGCCCAGTGTTGCGCTAAGACATCGAGGACAGTTGCAGGTTGCCACGACTGAATAAATGAGATTTTCCAGGTATAATATTTTTTCAAAAATCAGGGACTCCGGTAACTATTTTATCCTGAACCTGCTTACGGGCAATGCCGACATTCTGAGCATTTCTGATGCTGAAAAGCTCGAAGCCATGAGAGCGGGAGGCAACCCGGATGATACTCAATTTGAGTCAGAATTGCAGGAGAAAGGATATCTCGCCGATGAAGCAGAGGAGAAAAGACTTTTCATAAACAGGTACCTCGACTTCCTGGATGCGAGGGATAAGGATGAGATTCAGATCTTCTTTGTTACCAATTACAGCTGTAATTTTGCCTGTACATATTGTTACCAGGATCAGTATAATAATCCATCGCCTGAGCCTGGCACGGAGGTAACAGATGCCTTTTTCAATTACATTAAGCAAGAATTTGCAGGACGGAAAAAATACGTAACCATTTTCGGTGGCGAGCCTCTGCTTGGAAACCGGAAACAAAAAGAGCTTATATCACAAATTCTTGACAAGGCAAAAGAAGCCAGACTGGATGTCAGTATTGTTACAAACGGGTATTTCCTTGAAGAGTATGCTGAGATGTTCACCAAAGCAGATATCCGAGAAGTTCAGGTCACTCTCGACGGCACCGAGACTATTCATAACAGCAGACGTTTTCTCAAAGGAGGAGATGGGACATTTGAAAAGATTGTAAGGGGGATTGATGCCTGTCTTGGTCGTAATATTGATATCAACCTGAGAATGGTGATCGACAAGGAAAACATAGATGATCTCCCACAGCTGGCAAAGTTTGCCATTGATAAGGGCTGGACCGGGAGCGCACTTTTTAAAATCCAGATAGGACGTAACTATGAGCTGCATCATTGCCAGTCGTCACCGGATAAACTCTTTGACAGGCTCTCCCTTTATGAGCATATATACGAACTGACAAAGCAGCATCCTTACATTCTGGACTTCTATAAGCCGGCTTATTCCGTGGCAAAATTTATTTCGGAGAACGGCAAACTTCCCGATCCGCTTTTTGATGCATGTCCGGCCTGTAAAACTGAATGGGCATTTGATTTTACTGGTCAGATCTACTCCTGTACTGCCACTGTAGGTAAATCAGAGGAGTCGCTGGGTACCTTTTATCCGTCCGTTACCAGAAAAGATGAAATAATAAGACAATGGGAAAAGCGCGATGTTACAGTTATCCCGGGATGCAAGGATTGTGCTGTACAGCTTGCATGCGGAGGGGGATGTGGTTCTGTTGCCAGGAACAGGACAGGGGAGATATGCTCAACAGATTGCCGTCCCGTAAAGGAGTTGCTTGAATTAGGCTTCTCATCCTTTCTTGAGAAGAATTAAATTGATAATTGTCTGAAACATATTATAAATGAAAGAGATAAGTTCATCAGAATTTGAAACGGAGGTACTGAAGGCAGGCAAGGTAGTGCTCGATTTCTATAGCACCGAATGTCCTCCGTGCGATGCTTTGG
>CAYQBZ010000073.1:0-11715 GCA_964415855.1 uncultured Rikenellaceae bacterium | reverse complement strand
CCAGCGACCCTCTGATTAACAGTCAGATGCTCTAACCAGCTGAGCTACTGAGGAATTTTTTGCATGAGATATACTCTCTATTTTAGCAGGCCAAAAGTAAGGGCTTTTAGTGAATTTACCAATATCTTTGGCAAAAAAAAAATAAATGAAGCAAATACTGGGAATAGGCAATGCCCTGGTCGATGTAATGACCATTCTGAATGATGATTCAATATTACAGGAATTTAATCTGCCGAAAGGCAGCATGCAACTTGTGGATAGTGCTAAATCGCAAATGATAAAAGCCGCTACGTCACACCTCAACAGAACCATGACTTCAGGAGGATCGGCTGCCAATACCATTCACGGACTGGCAATGCTGGGAGCAGAAACAGGCTTCATAGGATCAATTGGTATGGATGAGACAGGAGACTTCTTCGAGAATGATATGAGTGTTGCAGGGGTGGAAACAATACTGACAAGGAGAGGATCACCTACCGGGACAGCTGTGGCACTTGTCTCAAAGGACTCGGAAAGGACATTTGCTACTCACCTGGGAGCCGCTGTAGAACTTACTGCTGACGATCTTGATCCCGAAGATTTTAAAGGATACGATATCCTTTATCTTGAAGGCTACCTTCTCCTTAATAAGTCTCTTGTCGAAAGAGCCTGTGAATTAGCTGTGGCAAATAAAATGAAAATAGCTCTCGACCTGGCAAGCTATAATGTGGTAGAGACAATGCTGTCAGAATTTAAAGAGATTGTCGAAAAGTATGTCGATATTGTTTTTGCCAATGAAGAAGAGGCCATGGCACTCACAGGGAAGGAGACTGAAGAAGCTCTCAGGGCACTTTCTAAATATTGTGAGATTGCTGTCGTTAAAGTCGGGAGTGAGGGTTCATGGATAATGAGAGGAGAGGAGATATTGAAGATCGGGACTGAGAAAATTGATGTGATGGATACAACAGGAGCCGGGGATCTTTATGCTTCCGGGTTTCTATATGGCTATGCAAATGACCTTGACCTGGAGAAATGCGGATTGTCGGGTACATTACTGGCCGGCAGGGTCATCGTGATGGTAGGCGCAAGGATGAATGCAATGATTTTTAATGAGTTAAAGGATGCCATTAAAAGAATTATGCAATATAGTTAGCCGGCAAATGCTATTTCAGTATTAAAATACATATTTTAATACATATTATAATACGTATATTTTAAATAAAATAGTAAGGACGTGCCATGGCACGTCCCTATTATTTTCACGGGTAACTTTAATAAATATCCTATTTCGCTGCAACAGCTTTATCCCCCATAACACTTGTATAAGGCTTGATGGAATATTTAAATATAGCCTTAGTTGTCTTCAGGAGATACCTGTCCATAGGAGGGGGACCGCAGCTGCCGTTGCCAAGGCCGCATCCGGCCAGATCAACGGTAAGGATGGTCTCATTTCTCCTCGTAAGTTCAAACGGGTGGTTGGCTTTATCCAGGTCAACAGGGGTATAGTGCAGTGTGCTGAAATTCATCAGGTTGGGAGCCGTAACCATTATTCCGCTGCCAGAATGGTCTGTAACGGTGACCCAGCGAACATCTGTTCTGTTACCGCAATCCTGTGTTCTTACGTATGGGACAAACATGTCATCAACTGTTGTAACATACCTGCCTATATCAGCAGCCCTTTTGCGGTCCACATAATTCTCAAACGGACCGGCTCCAAAATATTCAACATTTTCAAATCCTTTATTAAGGGTGAGCAGGTATCCGAGCTTGGGCAGCGGCCATGTGGCTTCATCCGGAAGGAAGGTAGTGTTCACGTCAATAGTACCGTTACCATAAACTGTATAGGTGGTATTTGTGGTAATGGAATAACCGCCCGGTTCAGTTGATTTGATATCCGCCTTTATTTCGATTGTTTTGTCGTTTACCTGCTGTACATTGAAGCTGGTTACCTCGGTAGAGAGATTCCATAATTCAATATTTCCTGTGGAGCGTCCTCTTGAACGGGCGTCATTGTCTACAGGTGCCCTGTAAATGTTCACCACTGGTCCTCCCACTTTTGTAAATATTACCTGTGGTGGAGGCGGTGCCTGGGCAGTCTGTCCCTCTTGTGGTCTTCTCCCAAATCCTCCGCGGCGCATTACTGTGTACTCGGATTCAAAGATTTTTGTTCCGAAATATTCAAGTTCGATCACAGTCCCGGCCGTTTTACTGAAAACAGCTTTAAACGATTGTCCCGAAATAGTTACCAGGTCACCATCTTCAGCAAGGACCAGAGGATTCATAAGGTCTGTATTAACGGCAGCTACAGCCGGAACCTTAACCGGTACTTTCAGCTGCTCGGTAGCCACAACATGACCTCTTTTTGCCCATAGCTCATCATTCCTGAGTTTAAATGATATTTTCAGGAAATATTCAGATCCAGCCTCTGGGACAATTTTTGCCATCGGAATTGTTATCTCCCCTGAAGCGAGCGGTGCAATATCGAGAGGTGCGATATCGCCTGACTGTATTATCTTCCCGTCGCATTCCAGGACCCAGGAAGGATCATATTGCTTAAGGTTAATAAAAAGGTTCCTGTTCATTACCGATACTTTCCCGTTCAGCAGGTCAACAGGTGTAATTTCGACATTCTGGTATACCTTTTTCACCTCCTGCATCTTTGGCGTGACTGCCCTGTCGGGAGTAGTAAGTCCGTTAATACAGAAGTTGCCGTCATTAGGCTGATCGCCAAAATCGCCGCCATAAGCGAAAAAGGTCTCTCCTGGTTTCCCGGGTACAGCTTTGTTCAATCCCTGGTCAACCCAGTCCCAGATACAACCTCCTATGAGACGTTTATATTTATATATTACGTCCCAGTATTCCTGGAGGTTCCCGACGGCATTCCCCATGGCATGTGCATATTCACACATTATAAAGGGTTTAGGGCTATCCTTCTGACCGGTATTTTCCATCCATTCCACAGCAGGGTACATGGTCGATTCAATATCTGCCACATCATTATATATTGAATAATGAACAGGACGTTCTGTATCTCTTGCCTTTATTGCATCGCGGTCTGCTTCAAAATTCACTCCCGGTCCGGCTTCGTTACCCAGGGACCAGATAATTACAGCCGGATGGTTCTTATCACGTTCTACCATTCTCACAGTCCTGTCGACATGGGCCTTCTGCCAGCTAACAACATGACCAAGCGACTGGGCGCCATATCCCATCCCGTGAGATTCAATATTGGTCTCGTCGATCATATAAATTCCATATATGTCGCAAAGCTTATAGAAATCAGGATGATTGGGATAATGGCTTGTACGGACGGTATTTATATTGAATTGTTTGAAGAGTTCAACATCCTTTTTCATAACTTCATAACTCACCGTTCTTCCTGTTACCGGATCGTGTTCATGCCTGTTGACGCCTTTAATTTTAATACTCTGGCCATTAACCCAGAGTTGGGAGTCCTTTATTTCAATTTTCCTGAAGCCCATCGGGGTAGAAAGAACTTCGGAGATTTTACCTGAGGCATCCTTAAGGACAAAAACAACCTGGTACAAATTTGGTATTTCAGCTGACCACAGCATTGGTTTATCAACAACAACCGATTTTGTGACTTTCAGACCGTTTTTTGTTGATACTGATTTTACGGGTATGGATGCGATTGGATTATTCACATCAGGGAGCTGGCCCCATCTCGAGAGGTATACATCAACCGTATTTGATCCGCTTCCTCCCCCGTTGCGGAACTGGAGGTCCATATTAAGGGTAGCCTGTGACATATCATTGTTGAATACTGTTTTCAGCGTAAAATCCCACAGATGGATCTTAGGAACAGCATACAGGTAAACATCCCGGTAGATACCGCTCAGTCTCCAGAAATCCTGATCTTCGAGGTAACTGCCATCGCACCACCTGTAAACTTCAGCCGATACGTTGTTTATGCCCGGCTTAAGGTATTTTGTAACGTTAAATTCAGCAGGGGTCATACTGCCCTGGCTGTATCCGACCTTCTGCCCGTTCACCCACAGATAAAATGCGCTCATTACACCGTCGAAATGAATAATGACATCCTCTCCGGCCCAGCTGGCGGGGAGTTCAAAATCACGTCTGTAGGACCCCACGGGATCCGGCTCTTTGTTTTGTGTGTAGTTAGCTGGAGGATTTCCCAGGATCCTTGGGGGATTTCTCTCATAAGGGTAGGTAACATTTGTATAGATCGGTGTACCATAACCTTTCATCTCCCAGCAGGACGGGACCTCTATTTCGTCCCACGATCTGACATCGAAATCGTTCTTATAAAACTCGACCGGCCGTAGATTTGGGTGTCGTACCCAGTTAAATTTCCATGTTCCATTCAGGCTGAGGTACATCAACGAGTTTATCGGAACATCAGCAACTGCCTGAGCAATTGTTGAATAAGGAACATACTGTGCGTGAGGGTCCTCTTTGTTAATTCCGATAACCAGTTCATTCTCCCAGTCATTCTGGGCAATAACCGGACTAATGATCAACATTAATCCGGCAAAAAAAGCAATAAATGATTTCATAGTTCCAGTGATTAGGTTTAAAGGCGCGATAACGGTCCGAAAACAGTTGTCATGCCAGCATATAATTGATTATTAGATTTTTGAGACTGTATATTTAAGTACATGCAGAATTCAGTATAATTTTGATTATATTAGTATTATTTTAACCGTACAAGGTATAGCTTTGAGATGAAGATTAAAACTGATTTTGTTATCAATATTGACTATTAACTGTTAAAAAAATCTAAAAAGACATGATTTATTCTCCTTCGGAAGATCGTTACAGGAAAATGAATTACCGGCGCTGTGGAAAGAGCGGTATCCTCTTACCTGAAATTTCGCTTGGTTTATGGCATAACTTCGGGACCGTTGATATTTTTGAGAATTTCCGTAAAATACTCTGGAGAGCCTTTGATTCAGGAATAACACATTTCGACCTGGCCAATAACTACGGGCCGCCTCCGGGTTCAGCAGAAGAGAATTTCGGTATTATACTTAAAATGGATTTCAGTTCCCTGAGAGATGAGATGATAATCTCGACAAAGGCAGGGTGGGAGATGTGGCCGGGTCCCTATGGGAATTTCGGATCGAGAAAATACCTGCTGGCAAGTCTCGATCAGAGTCTTAAAAGGATGAACCTGGATTATGTGGATATTTTCTATTCACATCGTCCCGATCCCGACACTCCTCTTGAAGAGACTATGGGAGCCCTGGCCCGGGCTGTTCACCAGGGCAAAGCTCTGTATGCGGGAATTTCCAGCTACCCGGCGGAGCTTACACGGAAGGCTGCCGGTATACTTGAAGAAATGGGCGTCAGATGTCTTATACATCAGCCAAAGTATTCTATGTTTGAGAGATGGGTTGAAGACGGATTACTGGATATACTTGAGGAAACAGGGATGGGATGCATTCCATTTTCTCCTCTGGCACAGGGCTTGCTTACTGACAAGTACCTGAAAGGGATACCCAAGGACTCGAGGGCCTACAAACCACACGGATTCCTGAGAATTGAGGATGTGACCGGCCAGCGTATTGAAAAAGCTCTGAAACTTAATGAAATTGCTGCTGCCCGCAGGCAGTCCCTTGCCCAGATGGCCATTGCCTGGTTATTAAAAGATACAAGGATAACATCGGTGCTTATAGGTGTGAGCAGCGTGGAGCAGTTGGATGATAACCTGCAATCGCTTAATAATCTTAAGTTCAGCGATGAGGAGCTGGAGAAAATCGAGATTATTCTTAAAGGAACGGATTGATCGCGGGAGTAATAGTAGCTGTCCAGAACTTCTTTATAAGCAGAATGGTTACTGAAAAATCAATAACCATTCCTGTTATACCGGTAACTACAAATCTCAGAAACAGAACTATCATCCCATAAAGCTAATACCGGGGCAGCCTGTACCCGTTGTTATATTCGGGTATTATGTATTTGTTAGCGGTGGAAGTGGTGAACTGCTGTCTCGCGTCATCCCATTTTACCTTTTCTCCCGACCTGTAGGCAATATTACCCATCTGTGCAACAAGAGCCACATCACGTCCGATATTAATACCGGCATTAAGCTTCTGGGGAGTATTGTTTTTAATACAGTCGAGGAAGTTCTTAGTGTGAATGTCAAGGCCTACTCCTCTGTTCTTCTGAACGGGAACGGCTTCGATCTTATCCTTTTCAGGTACCACTTCCCATCCGTTCCGGTCGAGCACCAGAGTCCCGTTTTCACCAATATAGGACATTCCGTGGGGCCGCTCCCAGTTCCCCAGGCCAATACCTATTGTGTGTTCCCAGATCAGAGTGAAATCCTTAAAGTCATAAACTGCCGTCATGGTATCGGGTGTCTCCATGGCATCATCGGGGAACGCATATTTACCACCTATTGCCATAACCGACTCGGGAATTGATTTATCCATACCATATAATATATAGTCAATAAGGTGTACTCCCCAGTCAGTCATCAGTCCGTTGCCATAATCCCAGAACCAGCGCCATGTAAAATGGAAACGGTTCATGTTGAAGGGACGCATGGGGGCAGGTCCAAGCCACAAGTCATAATTTACGCCTGCAGGGACAGGTGAATCGGGTACTTTTGGTACTGCACCCTTCCAGTCAACATATGACCAGGCTTTGCAGGTTCGTATACGACCCAGTTTGCCTGATTTCACATATTTAATTGCATCGACAAAATGAGGCTGGCTTCTCTGCCATTGACCTACCTGGACTATTTTCCCGTGTTTCTGGGCCGCTTTCTGCATAATGTTGATCTCTGCAATGGAATTACCGATTGGTTTTTCAACATAAACATGCTTACCGGCCTCAAGTGAATCAACAAAGGTAAGGCAATGCCAGTGATCGGGGGTCCCTATTATTATTGCATCAATATCCTTGTTCTCAAGCATAAGGCGGTAGTCGACATACAACTTTGGTTTTGGCTGCCCGAGCTTAATCAGGGCATCGGTCTGGTTGGTAAGGATATTACGGTCGATATCACACATCGCAACGCATTCGACTTCCGGATTTTTGAGCAATGAGGCAAGATCGGCAAATCCCTGGCTACGGGCACCAATAAGTCCGACCTGTATTTTGTCATTTGGTGAGACACCCATGCGTGTTTTTGACAGAACGTCCAGAGGCAGGACACTACCTGCGGCAAGTACAGATGCTGTCTTTATAAAATCTCTTCTTGTGGAACTCATGATTGTATTAATTTATTAAATGAGCAGGAAAGTTAATATTTAAATTTAATATGATCAATCTGGCATACAGCAAAAATCATTCCGTTGGTTTGAAGATCAGATCAACAAGATCCGGTTTGCCAAACATTTTACGGGCAATCTTCCGGATGTCTTTAACGGTGAAAGATTTAAGTATGTCTTCATAATTGGCCGGATCATCGGAATTGATCCCATAGCTGTAATACCTGGTCAATACTCCGCTCCAGTATGCATTATGCAACTTATTTTCCTCATGGGTCTTCAGGAGGTTACTTACAGCTTTATCGAGATTTACCTGTGTGGGTCCTTCAGCCATGAGATTATCTAATTCCCTGTAAATAATAGCTTTCAGGTCATTGGCCCTTGCAGGATCGCAATCGAAGTTGATTACTGCATCGCCGGTTGGTGAGGGTCTTTTCTGAGCTGAAATGGATACTCCCACACCATAGGTGCCACCTTCATCTTCCCGCACTTTTTCAGTATAAACTATATCAAGGATACCTTCAATAACTTCAAGTCCAAGATAGTTGACAGGCTTATATCTCATATCCTTTGAAAAAGAAAGGAATACAGTTGCCTTTGGAATAGTAAGCGGCAGGCTTATCTCTTTAATGATCTTGCCGTCAGGCTGTTCAACTTCCCTGTCGATCCAGGTCTCTTTGCGTCCTGCTGCGGGCAGTGATCCGATGTATTTTTCAACCATTTGTTTCACCGTATCTTTTTCAATATTACCTACAATGAAAAAAACAAACTCATCTGCACTGTTGAACCTGTCTGTATATATATCCTGAATTTCATCCATTGTGATATGACTCACTGACTCTTTTGTGAGGATCGGGGTTCTGGGATTATACCCTGTTGTTATTAATGAAATACTGTCATTCTTGATCTTGTCCGGATCGTTCTCCATATTGCCTATGTATGCTGTATATCTTGCGATGATCGCATCATGGGCTGTCTTGTCAAAGCGCGGGTGGGCAAATTTAAGATACAGCAGCTGCATCAATGTTTCAAAGTCCTTCGGAGATGATGATCCCGAAACAGACTCGGAAGTCTCTCCGAGTGAAACAGAGAGATTCACATTCTTACCTGCCAGCATCTTTTGAAGAGTTACATTGTCATAATTACCGGTCCCGTACATTGGCAGGACAGACGGAAGAAGATTCGCAGGGAGAACAAGGCTGTCAGCAACTTTGGAAATACCACCAAAACTGAAAGCTGTCAGCAAAACATTATCCTTCTCATAGTCAGCTTTCCTGTAAATCACTTTTGTATTATTGGCAAGGGTCCATTCCTCGGCTTTAAACTGGGGTAGCAGAACTGTTTTTATAATTCCGGATCCCGGCAGATCTTCATCAATAAGCGATTCGCCGGTAATATTATCTTCATAGGGCGCTAATTGTGAATTTTTCACCTTACTGATAATATCAAGAGCTTCCTGCTTCGATAAGTGTTTTATGTCACTTCCTTCGAGTCCCTGTATAACTATAGTCCTGTTTTCGTTGATCATTACATCCCTGAACTTTGCCGAGATCTCTTCAGCCGTTATCCCACCGATGACCTTTTTCAGGAACTCATAGTCAAAATCTATTGAGGTAAGCGGTTCTCCAGTCAGGAAATAATTCTGGATACCATATATATATGTATCATTATCAATTTTATCTTTTTGCTTGTAATATGTTTCGAACGAAGTCAGCATGTTGGCTTTTGCCCTGAGGAGTTCACCATCGGTAAAACCAAACCTGCGTGCTCTTTCGGCCTCAGAATATATGGCTTCAAGAGCGGTAGCTTCCTCGTTTTTCCGAGCGGTGGCATTTATCGAAAATGCGTCATATCCCCTTGCGTAATATTCTCCGAAGGATATGGAGCCGCTGATGAAAGGAGGATTTTCTTTCTGTAACAGCTCACTGATCCTTGTGTTGATCATCGTATTCATCAGTGAGATGATGTGACTGTCACGGATATATTTCAGGTTCTTGTTGTCGGGAGAGACAGCTTTATGCAGTGCAATGACAGATACTGAAGTCTGAGGTGCCTCCTTATCCCGGGCAACGACAAAATATGTCTCCTTATGATAAGGTACCTCAACAAGATAACGCGGGGAGGGGTTCTTTTCAGGCGGGATTGCGGAAAATAATTTCCTGATTTTCGCTTCGATATCATCAACATTAATATCTCCGACCACGGCAATTGCCTGCAGGTCGGTCCGGTACCATTCATGATAAAAATTACGCAGGGTATTATAAGAAAAATTATTAATAACGTCCAGACTTCCTATGATGTCTCTTTCCGCATATTTAGAACCTTTCAGGACCACGGGGATAACTTCAAATATCATTCTTCTGCTGGCAGTTTTACTTGTCCTCCATTCCTCGCTTATCACTCCCCTCTCCAGATCGATCTCTTTGTCGGAAAGAGTTATATAATCTGACCAGTCATTTAAAATAAGCAGGCACGAATCGACCAGCCCCGGTACATCAACCGGTACATCGCTCAGGTTATAGACTGTTTCATCGAAGCCCGTGTATGCATTTATATTACGGCCGAAGGCCACGCCGTGTTTTTCAAGACCACTTATAATACCTTTTTCCGGGAAATGTGTTGTCCCGTTAAAGGACATATGTTCGAGGAAGTGTGCAAGGCCGTTCTGGTCATCATTCTCAAGGATTGCTCCGACATTCTGGATGATATAGAAGCTGGCCCTTTTCTCCGGCTCTTTATTATTGCGTATGAAATAGGTTAACCCGTTATCAAGTTTCCCCATCCTTATTTCAGGATCTACCGGAGCCGGTGCGGATAGATCAATCTGAGCGTTTATACTTACTGTGAATGACAGTAAAGCAACAATGCTTAAAAAATGCCTTAAAGGTTTCATTATAATAATTTATGATATGTTAATATGACAATACTAACGGTGTATTCACTGATATTGTTGATTGATTTACAAAGCTATTCAATATAGGATAACAGGCAAAGCATATTTAAAAAAGTCCGTGGAGCTCTGCATTTATCTTATCTACGACCTCACTCAGGTGGTCATTGTTATTGGGGAAATTATAGTGATCGGCCTCAATAATAAGTACCTTGCCAAGGTTATATGATTCCATCCATGCCTCGTACCTCTCGTTTAGCCGTTTAAGGTAATCGATACGTATAGAGCTTTCATACTCGCGGCCGCGTTTCTGTATCTGGTTGACCAGAGTAGGGACGGAAGCACGCAGATAAAGGAGCAGATCCGGAGGTTGTACGAGGGAACTCATCATCTTAAAGAGAGATGAGTAACTGTCAAAGTCGCGCGTCGACATAAGACCCATAGAATGAAGATTTGGCGCAAAGATATAAGCATCTTCATAAATGGTCCTGTCCTGGATAATTGTCTTACCCGATTTCCGTATTTCAAGGATCTGGCTTAAGCGTGAGTTGAGAAAATATATCTGCAGGTTGAAGGACCAACGCTGCATATCCTCATAAAAATCATTCAGATATGGATTATCGTCAACATCCTCATAATGAGGGGTCCAGCCGAATTGTTTTGCAAGTAATCCAGCCAGTGTTGTCTTCCCTGATCCAATATTACCTGCAATTGCTATATGCATACTCATAAATGTTACAGATTCAAGTTCATAAATTTAGTAAAAAAGATTCAGACACTTATTATCCCGGCAATCTTATAGAGGTCCTCGATATATTCCCGGGTATTTGAGAGACGTGGTACCTTATTCTGTCCGCCCAGTTTATTTCTTGCCTTAAGCCATTTATTGAATGTCCCCGGGGGTACTGATCTGACAACAGGCATAATAAGGTTAAGGTCTTTGTGTCTTTTTGCTTCATAATCGGAATTTACAGATTTAAGTGACCTGTCAAGTATTTCAGTAAACTTGCCAAGATCCGCAGGTTCCTTTTCAAATTCAATTATCCATTCATGGGATCCCCTGGAGTGGATATCCATGAAAACCGGTCCTGCGGTATATTCTGCTATCACCGAATGTGTCTCCTTACATGCTTCATCGATGGCTCTATCAGCATTATCGACAATGACTTCTTCACCAAAGACATTAATGAAATGTTTTGTTCTGCCTGTTATTTTGAAGCGATGGGGATCGAGACATGTGAAAATAATTGTATCACCCATCATGTAGCGCCACAGGCCGCCATTTGTTGAAATGATAATGACATAATTAACTCCTTTTTCAACTTCTTCGATAGTACGGGCCCGAGGAGAGTCTGAATTTATTTTGTCAGCGGGAATGAATTCAAAGAACATGCCATAATCGAGCATCAGCAACATGTCATTTTTGGAGAGATCGTCCTGGATACCGAAGAATCCTTCAGAAGCATTGTAAGTCTCCATATACTGCATTTGTTCCCCGTCGATCAGTTTCCTGTATTGTTCCCGGTAAGGAGAGAAGTTGATACCTCCGTGAAAAAATACCTCGAGGTTGGGCCATACCTCAAGCAGGTTTGATTTTCCGGTATAAGCCAGTATCTGCTTTATCAGTACGAGGTACCAGGAGGG
>CAYQBZ010000072.1:0-11805 GCA_964415855.1 uncultured Rikenellaceae bacterium | reverse complement strand
CCATCCTTAATGAGGCTACAAGGTTTAACCTTATATCACGTAAATGGAGGAAGAAAGGTAGATATATGTCTGATCAGGGTAAGATACGGGGTATTAGATCAGGTGACTGGCTTAAATTCCTTACTACTGTCGCAGCTATTATCATATTTGCTTCAGCCAGTTCGCTGGTTAGGGTCAGGATCGATCTTACCGAAGATAAAAGATATACCCTGTCCGGACCGACACTTGAAATTCTTTCAGGCCTGAAGAATGATATCTATATTCAGGTCTTCCTTGATGGCGAAATACCAATACCTCTCAAGAGACTGAAGCGATCTGTAACCGAGATGCTTGATGAATTCAGGATAAATTCCGGGAGAAAGATCGATTATGAATTTATAAATCCTGCAGAGGGAAAAGATGCAGGTCAGAGAGAGGCACAGCACCGGTACCTGATAAATAAGGGTCTTACTCCTGTTAATATTCAGGCCAGCGATGAAGAAGGAGGCTCAACACAGAAAATAATTTTTCCGGGAATGATAGTTAATTATAATGGTATTGAAGTACCTGTTAATTTCCTTAATAATTCCTCAGCCTCATATGAACAAAATATCCTTCACACTGAGGAGGCGCTTGAATATGAGATGATCCAGACAATAGCCACCTTGAGCTCTGATACAATATATAAGGTGGCATTCATTGAAGGCCAGGATGAGATCCCGGAAATTGAAACAGGTGATATTACCCTGAGCCTTGCAAGGTTCTTTACTGTCGATCGTGGTATGATATCAGGGCAGCCGGGTATTCTAGACGATTACGCGGCGATAGTAATAGCAGGTCCTGAGAAGGAGTTCAGCGAACCTGACAAGCTGGTAATCGACCAGTATATAATGAACGGGGGAAGGGTTCTCTGGATATATGAAGAGGTTGCTGTAAACACCGACAGCCTTGCCTTCGGGGAGACATTCGCACTAAACCGTCCTTTGAATATCGAAGATCAGCTTTTCAGATATGGGGCAAGGGTGAATCCGGCCATTGTACAGGATATCGACTGCTGGTTCATCAGGCTGAAGGTGCTAAGCGGGAGAACCAACCAGCAGATGGTTCCATTGCCATGGCTGTATTATCCGTTGCTGGCTCCGTCACCTGATAATCCCATTACAAGGAATCTTAATAAGGTTAAAGGAGAATACACAAATTATATTGATACGGTAGGAATGGACCCGGATATCAGAAAAACAATACTTCTTTCAACCTCCAGGCTCTCGCGTGTTCTTTCGCCACCATTGATCATACGTCTTAAAGAAGCTGAATCGGCTGCCGATGAAAAGGAATTCAATAAACCGGACCTGCCCGTTGCAGTTCTTCTTGAGGGGACATTTACCTCGGCATTCAGGAACAGGCCTGTTGCCGGTCTGACAGATGAAAGAGATCTCAGGATAAGGACTGAAAGCAGCAAGACAAAAATGATAGTTGTTGCCGATGCTGATATTATAAGAAATGACGTAACCAGGTCGGGCCTCGAAGAGACACCTCTGCCACTTGGCCAGGACAGGTACACCGGTACTGTTTTCGGAAACAGCGATTTCCTGGTCAACTGCCTTAATTACCTTGTAGATGACAATGGTATTATGGAGCTGAGATCGAGGGAATTTAAATTAAGACTTCTTGACCAGGTTAAGATCAGATCCGAAAAGTTCAGATGGCAGATTATAAACATTGCCTGCCCGGTGTTTTTTGTGGTAATTGCCGGCCTGCTCTACAGCTATTTCAGGAAACGAAGGTATACAAAACGCAGCTAATGAGTAAGATAATTTCAAGAACATTACTTGTTCTGGCTGCGGCAGGTCTGATCTTATTACTTGTGTTGAGGAACAGGTCACCTTTTGGCAGGCAGAATAGTTCGTTCAGTTCTGAACCAAAAGAACTGATTACGGCGATTGAATTCAATGAGAAGGGTAAGAAACTGGCACTCACCAGGGAAGGGGATGAATGGCTGGTAAACGGAAACATAAGGGCGAGGAAAACAGCAGTACTGTTCATTGAAAAGATACTGAAGGACATGCAGATAAAATCACCTGTCTCGCCGAAGCTTTATAAAAAGGAGGTACTGGACAGGGATATTGATCCTGTTAAGGTAAAAGTATATGAAAGGAGACGTCTCATAAAGAGCTTCCTTGTATACAAGACAGGATCGAATATCTATGGTAATATTATGAAGCTAAAGGAAAAAGGGAAACCTTTTATTGTATATGTACCTGGTTTTGATAGTGATATTGGTTCCGGTTTTACTGTTAACGAATTATTCTGGGAACCATACACTGTTTTCAATCTCCTGCCGTCAGAAATATTATCGGTAAGGTTTGAGAACCTGTCTGATACAGCTTCATCCTTTCTTATTGTCAGGGAAGGAAATAATTATCTTTTAAAAGGTCAGGCGGGCTGGGATTCATCAATGGTGAGGCGATATCTCTCGTATTTTACCTGGATCCCTTTTGAGAACTGGGCCTTTGAAACGGTGGGTAGGGAGAGGGATGAAATAGAATCACAGCTACCTCTTTACAGGATCACAGTTGTCACTAAAGGAGGAGCAAGTACCATCCTTACTTTATGGGAGAAGAAGGGAAGCGACGGTAAAGGAACAGACAGTGACAGGCTCTGGGGCAAAACCCGTGACACGGAGGAACTTTTCATAATGAGATATTTTGATATTGATCCTTTGATAAAGAAGCGATCATATTTCTATCCTGAATAATTTTTGTTTGAGGTAATAGTTTTTTTTTGTAATATTGGTAATTGGGAACTTAAAGGTAATTACAGTTCAAGTTGTTCATTATTAAACAAATAGGAAAACTTCAAATTCAGTCATTCAACTTAAAACGATACCAGTATGAAATTTGTAGTATCCAGCTCGGAACTTCTGGGTCATCTGCAGGCCATAAGCAGGGTAATCAGTTCTAAAAATACGCTTCCAATACTTGATAATTTTCTTTTTAACCTTTCCGGGAACGATCTTGAGATAACTGCATCGGATCTTGAATCAACCCTGATCACACGTATGAAGCTTGAGAATACAGAGGGAGACGGCACAATAGCGCTTCCTGCACGGATATTGCTTGATACACTTAAGGAATTTTCGTTACAGCCACTAACATTTGATATCAACCTCGATACAATGGCTGTGGTAATAAGCTCTGAGAACGGTAAGTTTAATGTTGTAGGTCAGAATGGTATCGATTTTCCTGCACTGCCGGTGATAAAGAATGAGAAGAAATTCGAGTTCGTAATAAATGCCGATGTGATGCTTGATGGTATCAGCAGAACCATTTTTGCAACGGCTGATGATGAACTTCGTCCCGTAATGGGGGGGATATTTATAGAAGCGTCAACAACCAATATTACATTTGTAGCCTCCGATGCTCATAAGCTGGTCAGGTACCAGAGAACGGACGCACGTGCCGATGATAATGCTTCTTTTATCCTGCCGAAGAAACCGGCTTCTTTGTTAAGGAATATATTGCCAAAGGAAGAGGGACCTGTTACTGTTGAGTTTGATGATAAAAACGCTTTTTTTAATCTGAGCGACTATAAAGTTGTATGCCGTCTTGTTGAAGGCAATTACCCGAATTATAATTCAGTTATCCCAAAGAATAATCCCCGCAGGATCACAATCGACAGGGTGGAATTTTATAATACTCTTAAGCGGGTCTCAGTATTCTCAAACCAGGCAAGCAACCTTGTCAAGCTGCAGCTTAAGGGTAACCAGGTCATGGTATCAGCCCAGGATATCGATTTTTCGATTTCAGCCTATGAGCGTATTAAATGCCAGTATGAAGGAGATGAAATTGAAATCGGTTTCAAATCGGTCTTCCTGGTGGAAATACTGGCTAATATTACCTCACAGGATGTGATGATAGAACTTGCAGATCCTACCAGGGCAGGTCTCTTTCTGCCTGCGGTAACGGAAAACGAATCAGAAGACCTGCTGATGCTCCTGATGCCTATGATGATTAACGCCTGACAATTGAAGCTAAACCTTAAACGTCCACTGGCTTTTATCGATCTGGAAACCACCGGGATCAATGTTTCCTCCGATCGTATTATTGAAATGTCTGTTCTCAAGATAAGCCCTAATGGTAAAGAGGAATGGATGAGTACCAGGGTAAATCCTGAGATGCCAATTCCACCTAAGTCTACAGCAATTCATGGTATAAAAGATGAAGATGTGTCCGGAGCACCACTGTTCAGGGAAGTTGGCAAAAAACTTGCCCTATTCCTCGAAGGGTGTGACCTGGCAGGATATAATGCCGTCAAATTTGATTTCCCGGTTCTTGCCGAAGAGTTTCTAAGGAGTAATATAGATTTTAATTTCAGGAAAAGAAAATATGTTGATGTGCAGGTTATCTTTCATAAAAAGGAGCAGCGTACACTGTCAGCCGCTTATCTCTTCTACTGCAACAAGGAACTTAAGGATGCACATAGCTCAAAAGCCGATACTGCTGCAACCTATGAGATTCTGGAATCACAGCTGGACAGGTATGAAGACCTGGAAAACGATATAGATAAACTGGCAGATTTCAGTGCATTTAACAGTAATGTTGATTTTGCCGGAAGGATCATTCTTGATGAAAATGGCACTGAAATTTTTAATTTCGGAAAATATAAGGGAAAAACTGTAGAAGAGGTCTTCATTGAAGATCCGGCATACTATTCATGGATGATGAACGGGGATTTCCCGCTGTATACAAAGAAAGTCCTGACCGAGATAAAGCTCAGATCGTTCGGTAAATAAAGAGTCAGATGAAAATAATATGTATCGGACTTAACTACAGGCAGCATGCAAGGGAAATGGGATGGGAGCTTCCCATGGAACCTGTGGTATTTCTGAAACCCGATTCCTCAATTCTGAAAAATAATAAACCTTTCTTCCTTCCAGGTTTTTCAGATAACATACATTACGAGGTGGAGGTGGTTGTGAGGATAGGCAGGCTTGGAAAGGGTATAGAGGCAAAATACGCCAGACGATATTATGATGAGGTTACAGCAGGAATTGATATTACAGCCCGCGATCTGCAGAGCCGCCAGGCAAAAGCGGGTTTACCATGGGAAATATCCAAAAGCTTCGATGGAGCTGCTCCGGTCGGAGAATTTATTCCTGTCAGCAGCATTACGACGGATATACAAGACCTGGATTTCAGGCTCGAGATAAATGGAAGGGTGGTTCAGCTTAGCAATACCTCTGATATGATATTCGGGATAGACAAGATAATCGAATATGTATCTAAGTTCTTCACCCTTAAAACAGGTGATCTTATATTTACAGGTACTCCGGCCGGAGTAGGGCAACTGAAACGCAATGATAACCTGGTTGCCTTCCTGGGCAACAGATGCCTTCTTGATTTTATGATAAAATAAGCAAATATTCCTGGTAAGCCTGTTCACCGGCTTTTATCATCGCGATTAGTTAAAAATTGCTAATAGTAAATTTATTTCATGAGCCTGCATGTTAACCTGATGATTTATTTCATATCTTTCATCCCGATCAGGAAAACGGTCAATTTCAACCGGGTACGGAGTTTATACTAATTCAATCCACATTTCACGTATTAATTGTCATAGCAAATGAAAGCAAAGAAGAAAGTATCACGAAGGAGTTTCATTCAGAAGTCAGCTGGAGCAGCTGCCCTGGCTTCAGGACTGGCACATCTTGGAAATATTGCATATCGTACCGGACGAACCCTGAATTTTGATCCGAAGACTGAGAAATTCATTGGCGACGAAGAGGCCAATACTTATCTTACACGTACTCCGAGACCACCTTATGTGGTTCCGGATGTAGTATAGAACCATCAGGATATAAGGATCCCAGTAGTGGAACAGGGATGCTGAGTGGCCTCAGTTGAACCAGTAGGAAATTTTCAGGACCAGCCCCCTGTTTTTTACCTGGTGATCAGCAGGGAATGAATTCTCAGTATAGACAATAAAGAGGTCGGAAACCGGTGCAAAGCGCCACTGGAAACGGAGGTTAAGATTCAGGTTGTCAATCTGGTTGTTATACTGGATAAAACTTGTCAGGAAAAGCTTATCAGTAAAGGTGAAATCGAGCCTCGGGCCAAAAAGGAACAGTTTGGCATCGTTATACGGATCAGGTAAAGAAATATTATTGTATGTTGTGACGATCGCAAGGCTTCCATATGGCTGGACGCGGTAATTTAACACACCATAAAGTGACCATCGGTTTCCGTTGTAGTAACCGCCATACCTGCTGCTGAACTGGAAATTCAGAAGTTTGCGCGTATCTGATCCATAATAGAATCCCAACTCCTTCCAGTCGTATTTTTCATTAGCGTCAAGAGGTGTTCCACCTGTGTTGGTAGGATCAAAAGGACTCAGGAGTTTGATAAAGATATCCTTAACATCCACCGAAATCGTACTTTTATTGAGCCACTCTATCGAATACAATATCTGAGCTTCCCTGTCAGTAACAGCCAGATCACGATCCGTTAACATGTCAAAGCTGATCCTTGGACCATGATTTGCAATTTTGCTGGATTCGGGAAAAAACTTGTACTGAAGCATCGGATCAAATTCATAATATCCTTTTCTTCTTATATATCCTGCTTCTGCCAGGTAATCGGCCCCGATCCACGACTGGTTCAGCGTTGCTGTCAGATATTGGGTATTATAGCTGATATTCGCGGCAACAGCTGCTGCGTTACCTGATGCTCCCGGGTAAAATGACTGGTGGTACATCGCTTTTCCTGTCCACCGGTTATCGGGGCTTGCAAGGTTATATTCCAGACCGGCAACCCTGTTAAACTTATAACCGGAATACAGGGTATCATTATAATCGCCTGTGACCTGTTTGTTGATCATGAAACCCACAATGCTTGACTGGCTGAAGACCTGGCGCTGGAGCACTGCAACAGCGAAGTTACTTGAAGGTATATCATCCCTGGAGCCTGTTTGCATATCCATGACTCCTATTCTCCAGTCATTTCCTATCCTTCCGCTTAACCTGGCGCCTCCTGTCACGGGGATATTAAGGCCCACGCGTCTGGAAAAGAAAGGCTGTGCGCCACTTATTCCCAGGCTGGAGAATAAGTCGCTGTTTTCCAGGAAGAATTGCCTCCTTTCAGGAAAAAATAATTCAAAACGGTCCAGGTTTGTCACCTGCCTGTCCTCTTCAACCTGTGAATAGTCAGGATTGACTGTCAGATCGAGGTTCATGGAAGTCGAAAGCATAATCTTTGTATCAAATCCCGCATTTTCTTTCCATCTGGCAGGCTCACCGGCTTCATTATCCTTTGTGGCTTTTGTTGTAACATATGGGATAAGTGAAAAACGCAATCCTGCTTTATCCAGGGGTTTATCCCATACAAGTGTTCCCGTGAAGGGTAATGAGCAATGAGGAAACTGGCGCGGCATAGGTGCCCAGGCGGATTTCTCATTGGTTTTCAGGTCAAGACGGCCAAAATTTATACCCCACTCAGTATCTCCTTCCAGGTAACGGACACTTCGGAATGGAATACTGAACTCAGCTACCCATCGGTCGTCGTAATTCTTGACTGCCGATCTCCATTTAATGTCCCAGCTGTACATAACCCTTACCTGATCATACTGCAAGCCTTCAGTCTGTGCGCCAACAGCTGAAATCCCAAAAGCAAATCCGTTCGTCTGGTCATTATAAGTGTCAAGGAATAGCATGAAATTGTCATTTCTTGTAAAATTATAGTCCCGGCGCAACGACTCTACGGGTCTTTTCCCGGGAGTGGGATCATAACATATGATGCCTACATAGAAATTTGACCTGTCATAGGCCAGCCTCACTTCTGTCTGTGCAATGGCAAAGCCTGTATCAGTTGGCAGAACTCTCTGAAAATGGCTGGCGACATCTGCCTTTTTCCAGACTTCTTCATCAAGAATGCCATCAATATCTATCTCTTCGTTTGTCTCGGAGATATTTATCCTGTATTTATCGCGGTTTACGCCTTTTGACTGACCCGACAGCAGGTTGTAATTAAAGTTAAGCAGGATTGAAACGATAATGAATAAAAAGAAATTTCTGATCATTGAGCGGTTTTAAAATTGGCCACAAGTTAGAAAAAAGAATGGAAAAGCAATATCGTGCATGAGTTGAGAAGATACCTTACTGACTGATGTCTGTTGAAAAAAGACAGATAACATCGTTTCATCTGATTAATTGTTTAATTTTATAGTGACCGAAATAATAGCAGTTATGGTAATAAATATTTGTAATGATGCCTCCGACCTGGGTGTTAAAGCCGCAAGATTTGCTGCTTCGGTCCTTAATGAGGCAATTAGTCAGAATGGTGAAGCCAGGCTCGTCGTGTCAACCGGAAGTTCCCAGTTTGAGACGTTCCAATCATTACTTTCAGAAAAAGTCAGCTGGGAAAGAGTTGAGGTCTTCCACCTCGATGAGTATATCGGACTGCCTGTCACCCATCCGGCCAGTTTCAGGAAATATCTTTACGAAAGGTTCATCAACCATGTGAACGTCAGAAAGTTTCACAGTGTTGACGTTGAAGGGGACATTGAACAGAAAATCTCTATGCTGACGGCTGAGGTCAGAAAGAAACCCGTAGATCTGGGCATTATCGGTATAGGAGTGAATGGTCATATTGCTTTTAATGATCCTCCTGCTGATTTCGATACGCATGAAGCTTTCATCATAGTAGAGCTTGATGATCAGTGCAGGATGCAACAGGTTAATGAGGGGTGGTTCAGATCTGTCAATAATGTGCCGGCTAAAGCTGTATCAATGACCCCATGGCAGATCATGCAATGCAGGACCATTGTCTCAAGTGTGCCGCATAAGGTTAAGGCTGTAGCTGTAAGAAATACACTGATAAATGAACTTACCGATGTAATACCGGCTACAATCCTTAAAAGACATCCTGATTATAATCTCTACCTGGATAAGAATTCGGCATCGGAGATCATACCCATTTGAGACATATGCCTGATATGATTCGAAATATTAAACTAAATAATTTTCAGTTATGATAAGTTCTTTAATGAAAAGAGCAGCAGGGATCATCTTTGTACAATTTATATTCACATTTCTCTTATCTGCCTTGCCTCAGGATACGTTAACTGTTGAAGGACTTTTTTATACAGATAACAGACCTGTTATTATTAAAATAGTAGACGGCAGAATTGCAACGATCAGGCACAAAGAAGGGCCCGGTAGCGGGGCAGGGTTGTTCGTTGCACCCGGGTTGATTGATATACAGATAAACGGATATATGGGTGTTGACTTTTCTGCAGGGGATCTTAACCTCGAAGGGATACGCAAAGCAACAAGGGAATTATGGAAAGCCGGCGTAACATCCTTCTTCCCCACCCTGATAACGAATGAACATAATGCCCTGGTCAGGAACTTTGGTATCCTTGCCCGGGCTTTGAGTGATCCTGAAATAGGCGGTTCCATCGCCGGATTTCATCTGGAAGGTCCCTACATCTCTCCCGTACAGGGTTTCAGGGGTGCCCACCTTGAAAAATACATACGAAAACCCGACTGGGATGAGTTCATGGCTTATCAGAAAGCGGCCCGGGGTGCAATAAAACTGATAACCGTTGCGCCGGAGATTGAGGGCGCCATCCCATTTATCCGTAAGTGTGCCGATATGGGAGTTATCGTTTCTTTAGGACATCATAACGGCTCATCTGAGGAGATAAGAATGGCAGTTGACGCAGGTGCCTCTATGAGCACTCACCTGGGAAACGGCTGTGCCAACCTTATTGATCGGCATAACAATCCTCTATGGCCTCAGCTGGCTGAGGACCGTTTGACACCGACCATTATAGCCGACGGCTTCCATCTTACACAAGAGGAGGTCAGGACCTTCCATAAAGTTAAAGGAACTGATAATCTCATACTTGTCTCTGATGCACTGGATCTCGCGGGTCTGCCTCCGGGGGAATATGTAAGAGGTGAAAGGACTGTATTGCTTACTCCTGATGTTGTGAAATACCCGGCTGAGAATGTACTTGCAGGAGCTGCCTCGCCAATAAGTAAATGTGTTGGTAATATTATGCAGTTTACTCAGTGCAGTCTTGGTGAAGCTGTCCGGATGGCAAGCACTAATCCGGCAAAATTTTTCGGACTGAATGACATAGGTGAGATAAGACAGGGGAAAAGAGCTGATCTTATACTGTTTACCATCGAAAACGGGAAGATGGAAATTCAGAAGACAATTGTTGCCGGCAAGGTAGTCTATTCAAATATCCAGCCTTAGTTACCGGTTACTATGTCAATATGAGATATGTAACATGCTGATACTGTCCCCTTTGTAATAACTTGTTGATTATTTGAGTGTTGATGTCTGTGATCGGTTTGAGATCAATCTTACCGGTGGTTAAAATATATAGTGATGAAAGATAAGAAATTCTTTAAGGCCATAATTTTAGGTCTGAGCGCAATTGGTCCCGGTTTGTTTCTGATAGGTTATAACATCGGGACCGGCAGTGTTACAACAATGGCCAAAGTTGGAGCAGAATACGGTATGGCTTTGACATGGGCCCTGCTGCTGTCATGTGTTTTTACATATATCCTGATGGTCGCCTATGGTAAAACAACACTTGTCACAGGGAAGACCGCACTGTTCAATATCAAGAACAATTTTATATATGGTAAGGTACTGGCAATATATATCATCGTAGCTCTTGTTACAGGTGAGATACTTTCCATGATGGGTATATTCGGGATTGTAGCCGACCTGCTACAGGAAGGTTCAAGGTTGCTTTTTGGTGGAAACGGGTTCAGCACTTTGTGGATAACATTCGTATTGGTCGTCTCTTTATATTTATTGCTCTGGAAAGGAATTTATAAGACATTTGAGAAGATACTCACGATTTTTGTTATCCTGATGGCATTGTCTTTTATCACTGTATTTTTCATGGTTAAGCCAAGTATCCCGGCAATTGTGAGCGGCCTTATACCAACAATACCCAGGCAGCCGGGTTCTTTTCAGCTGATCGCTGCCATTGCCGGTACCACGTGCTCTGCAGCAGTTTTTATAGTGCGCAGCACAGTGGTGGCAGAAAAGGGGTGGACAATAAAAAACCTGAGAAATGAGAAGAATGATGCGGCAGTATCAGCCTCTATGATGTTCTTCCTCAGCATTGTTATTATGGCTGTTTCGGCCGGTACTTTGCATGTAATGGGTATCAAGCTGACCAATACTGTTGAAATGATAAGTCTGTTCGAACCGATTGGAGGGAAGATCGCAGCCTTCATCCTCATTCTTGGAATTGCAGGAGCAGGGATCTCCACAATTTTCCCGATAATCTTAATAGCTCCATGGCTGATAAGCGATTATACAGGAAAGGCAAGAAATATTCATTCTCCCATGTACCGGATACTGGGGTTAATAGGTATACTCTTCGGATTCGGGATGCAGTTTATTGATACGACCCCTCCTCTGCTGATGGTTTTCTCCCAGGCATTTCAGGCTCTTATATTACCTGCAGTAGCCATACCTGTTATGATACTTATCAACAGGAGAACACTCATGTATGAAAATAAGGCGGGCACGATGATGAATATAGGGCTTGCAGGTGTTGTCTTATTCAGCCTACTGACAGCCTGCCTGGCACTGGTCGATTTTCTATGAGAACCTGAATCTGATATCATGCCTTGCAGGTTATGCCGGAAGATTTTGCAGTAATGATTCTGTTTTTTCTTTTGGTAATGAATGATAGTATATATAACTTTGATCCTTATTAATAATAAAGGAGATGGGAAATTTCGGAGCTACAGAGATTATTCTTATTATTCTGGTTGTTGTGCTTCTTTTTGGT
>CAYQBZ010000071.1:11142-11865 GCA_964415855.1 uncultured Rikenellaceae bacterium | reverse complement strand
CGGATATTTCCCGTAACAGATACCCTGTTGCTTTCTATTCCGTCGATGGAGATGAATATCTGCTTGCCGTTATATCTTGCCACAACATGATGCCAGTTGTATTCCCAGTTTTCCGGGAGAGCAATCTGCACCTTACGTCTCTGACGTGTCGTGATATAAAATTCAAGGGAGTCCGCTCTTACCTGATGCAGCCCGAACTGCCAGTTCCCTTTTGTGATGAGTGTACCTGCAGAACTGCTTAACGATCTCGGGTAAACCTTTAATGAAAGAGTAAGCCGGTCTCCGTCTATCTCAAGAGCCTCATCGCGGTATACCTCCACCCACTGGTCGTGCCCGTTCAGGTCAATACCCTTGCCTGTTACACCCGGAACAAGTCTTGCCCTGCCCATAATATTTGCCTGGACATTATTATCCGAGGCATCTTTCAGCGACCTGATCTTTTCGGTGATGCCTGTACTGACAAAGTCCCATATGGCACCTCCCATGCTTCTCGGGTGATTATAAAAGGCCTCCCGGTAATCGTCAAGAGCTCCTCCGCCATTGCCGGTAACTGCAAGATATTCATCAAGGAAAGAAGGCCTGGGATCGATACTGTCGGGCACCAGGTATACATTGGTAATGAGGCTGTACAATTGCGGATATCGTGGTCCTATTATCTCCTCACACCGCTGGGCAAATGCATTTCCGCCAACAATTGCCTTATTTCTTTGCACTTCTATTCCT
>CAYQBZ010000071.1:3352-11132 GCA_964415855.1 uncultured Rikenellaceae bacterium | reverse complement strand
CCATACATCCAGTACCGTGTATTGTCATACTTCCTGCCTTCATCAATTACAGCACAGATATTATCGCCCTCACCGCTCTCATTACCTGCACTCCAGAACAACACCGATGGATGATTTCTGTCGCGCAGTACCATCTTCCTGACCCTTTCGCGATACATCCCTTCCCATTCCTTCATTGTTGAGAGATATTCAGTGGCATGTGCTTCATCACCTGTTTCGTCGATAACATAAATGCCGTATTCATCAGCAAGCTCCAGGTATCTTATAACAGGCGGATAATGTGAAGTTCTCACACAATTAATATTGAACCGTTTGAAAAGAGCCATATCCTTCCTTATCGTCTCTTCGTTCATGGTATGCCCAAGTAACGGATGCTGCATATGACTGTTTATGCCGTTAAGTTTTACAGGAACACCGTTAAGGTAAAAGACCTGATCCTTTATCTCAGTCTCTTTAAAACCGATCCTTCCGCTGACAGCCTCTTCCGTTTTTCCTGAAGAACGGACAAGTTCAAACACCAGGGTATAAAGGTTCGGATGTTCAGCGGACCACTTTGCCGGATCAACAATATCATCTGATAATTTAACCGTTGTACCTGCGCCTGCCGGTATTGTAATTTTATCCGATACCAGGCTCTTTACAATTTTGTTCCCTGGAGAATACAAAGTTGCCTTTACAGTAAGATCATTCACAGTAGTATTGGAATAATTGGAAACATCCACTGAAAGCTCAAGCCTGGCATTTGTGTACGTATCATCCAGATCAGTGGTTGCATACCAGTCGAAGATATGAAAAGGCGGAGCTGCGTAAAGCCAGATATCATCGAATATCCCTGCCAGCCGCCAGTAATCCTGGTCTTCAAGGTAATATCCATCACAATATTTATACACATTAACGGCAATTGAATTCCTGCCGGGCTTAAGGAGCTTAGTTATGTTATATTCCGCAGGTTCCTGTGCTCCTTCGTTATAACCCAACTCTTTACCGTTTATCCACACAAAAGAGGCAGAAGCGGTCTTCTCCATCCTCAGGAAGATCTCCCTGCCTTTCCATGATGAGGGGACACTGAAAGTCCTGCGGTATGATCCCGTCGGATTGTATTCCTTTGGATAATATGGAGGATTTGGTCTGAAAGGTGTTCTTACATTCCTGAAAAGAGGATCCCCGAATCCCTGCATCTCCCAGTTTGAGGGGACATGAATCTCATCCCAGCCTTTATCGTTGTAACTCTCTGAATAGAAGCCTGCAGGTGTGCCTTCAGGAGTATCGGCAAAATGGAATTTCCAGGTTCCGTTCAGGGAAAGAAAGTTTGCGGAAGATGACCTGTCATTGGTTAATGCCTCGACAACGTTTGAATAAGGCACAACAGGGACATGGCCATCAACCTGGCCGGCTTCAAATACGTTAGTGTTCTCCAGGTAATACGACAGATCCGACAGGAAGTCCTTCTCCTGGCTGTATAAACAGGATGATGCAGTCATAAAGACGAGAAGCAGTATATTCCTTTGCATGTTAATTCAGAATTATTATCAGACATGAAATATACACAAAATTATTTCCGTTTCGAATTTTAAACCGTTTTGAAAAATATTAACTAATTTTGAATATCACACTATTTAACTTAAATCGCTCCGGATGAATAATTTTAGAATTTTCATTAAGGCCTTGCTTGTTGTTTTACTTGTCGCTTGCAGTACAGCCTGCAGAAGAGCTTCTGACACCGACAAGCTAAACATCAGCTATGAAAAGTACTCCATGCCTAACGGCTTACAGGTGATCCTTCATACCGATCACTCTGATCCAATGATCTCTTATGCAATAATGTACCATGTAGGGTCAAGCCGCGAGGTACCCGGGAAAACAGGCTTTGCACATCTTTTTGAACATCTTCTGTTCGGGGGTTCGGAAAATGTACCTGCCGGGACTTTCGACAAAATTATTGAAGGTGTTGGCGGTACTAATAATGGATTCACTTCCAGGGATGTGACAACTTATTTTGAAATGTTTCCCAGGAATGCCCTGGAAAAGGTTTTATGGCTCGAATCGGACCGCATGGGATTTTTCATTAACTCAGTAACGCCCCATTCACTGGCTGTTCAGCAGAATGTGGTACAGAATGAAAAAAGGCAGACCGAAGATAATTCACCCTATGGTTTTACCGGTTACGTCATCGATAAAAACCTTTACCCTGCAGGCCACCCGTATAACTGGGAAGTGATCGGTGAAATGGATGACATTAAGAATGCTTCCCTCAACGACGTTAAAAGTTACTATGAGCATTTCTACGGACCTAATAACGCCACCCTTGTCCTTGCAGGTGATTTTAATCCCGATTCTGTAAAATTACTGATAAACAAATATTTTGGTGAGATAAAAGCTCACGGAGAAGTAGCCGGACGATCTGCTATGGTACCGTCACTTGAGAAAACCCTTAAGCTTTACCACGAGGATAACTTTGCAAATGTACCTGAGATAACGATGGTATGGCCGGCTCCACAGGCTTATGCAAAAGACATGTATGCCCTTGATTTCCTGGCAAGCATACTGGCTGACGGGAAAAAGGCGCCCCTGTATAAGGTACTGGTAAAAGAGAAAAGCCTGACATCCAGGACAACTGCCTATAACAGCTCAAGCGAACTCGCAGGTGAATTCACGATAAGCATACGTGCAAACCAGGGGAAAACTCTTAAAGAAATTGAAGATGCGGTTTATGAGGCTTTCGACCGTTTCGAAAAAGAGGGCATAACCGAGAAGGACATTGAGAGAGTAAAAGCATCAGCTGAGAGGAACTTCTACGATGGCATCACAAGCGTTTTCAGTAAATCGCTGCAGCTTGCATTCTATAACACTTTCCTGGACGATCCGGGATTCATACAGAAAGATATCGAGAACATTAAGGCAGTTACACTGGCTGATGTAAGAATGGTCTATGACAAATATATTAAAGGAAAGCCTCATATTGTAACCAGTTTTGTCCCAAAGGGGGAGACCGGGATGATGGCAGAAAATTCCGTTCCCGCGGGTGTGGAGGAAGAGGATATAACAGAAGCAAGCCAGGTGGAGATCGCAGGAAATGCCGAAGAAAACTTTGCCAGGACAGCTTCCTCGATCGACAGGACAAAGGAACCCCCTGCCGGTGAAGAACCTGAGGTTAATGTGCCTGAGGTATGGAAAGCAACGTTATCCAATGGTATTGAGGTTTATGGCATCAATAACAGGGAATTGCCCCTCGTTAATATCAGCCTCGAAATAAACGGCGGTGTTGAACAGGATGATATTTCAAAGCCCGGTGTTGCAGTACTTGTATCCAACGTGCTGCCACAGGGCACCAGGAACAAAACACCGGAAGAGCTTGAGGAAGAGATAGAGTTGCTTGGGTCTGATATTAACGTATATGCCGGACGTGAAGAGATGAGGATGAGTGCAAATACCCTTTCACGAAATTTCAGTAAAACGGTGTCACTCATGAAAGAGATACTTCTGGAACCAAGATGGGACTCCGCAGAATTTTCAATGGCGAAGCTCCGCAACATGAACACCATTATCCAGCAGGAGGCACAACCAAGAAGCGTTGCAAGCCAGTATATGTACAGACTTCTTTACGGAACAGAGAATATCTTCGGCTATAATGCCCTGGGAACAAGAGAATCTGTCGGCAAGATAACCCTGGATGATCTGAAGTCCTGGTATGATAATAATATTTCCCCTTCTGTTTCAAGGATAATGGTTGCAGGTAATGTTTCGAAAGAGGATGTGCTGGCCTCACTGGAACCCTTATCGCAGGAATGGAAAGCCAGGGATGTTACAATGAAAAGTTATCCCATACCAGCCGGTCCGGAGAAATCGAAGATATATTTTATTGATATTCCCGGTTCCCGCCAGTCGGTCATATATATTGGTTACCTGGCTCTTGCAAGGGATAATCCCGACTATGTAAAGGCGGACTTTGTCAACTACAGGCTGGGAGGAGCTTTTACAAGCATACTGAACCAGATCCTGCGGGAAGAAAAAGGATATACCTACGGAGCATCAAGCTATTTCCAGGCCATGAAGACAAAGGCGCCATTCATAGCTGCTTCACAGGTCAGATCCGACGCTACCCGGGAATCAGTAAGCATCTTCAAAGATGAGATGGATAAGTTTCGCAACGGCCTGTCGGACAGCGATCTGCAGTTTGTCAAGAATTGTATGATCAGGTCGAATGCCCTGCGTTTCGAGACTAACGATGCTCTTGTCGGAATGTTGTCAACAATGTCCAAATACGGTCTTCCCGACGACTATGTCAAAAAAGAAGAAGACATAATTAAGGGGATGACCACTGATGAGGCTAAGTCAATTATTGATAAATACATTGTACCTGACAGAATGTATTATGTTGTAGTAGGTGATGCCGCTACCCAGCTTAAACCGCTTGAGAAAATCGGATTCGGGAAACCTGTGCTTGTAAATCAGTAAAAGCAGGCGATACATAGTACGAGAGACTAAACTCTTATTACACTGCACCATTGCGCCGTTGCACCATTTCACGATTGCGCCATTGCGCCATTGCGCCGTTGTGCCATTGTGCCATTGCGCCGTTCCTCACCTGCCTGTCATATTCAATGTCGCAACATAAAACCCGGGATTCACTTTTATCCCTGAGATATCTTTGTCAAAGTGAAGAGTGGAGAACCTTGTCTTAGGAGAAACAGTAAATTCCCTGCCTGATATAAAAACCCTGAGAGGCATATCGAATCCGGGAACGCAGTTGTTCCACCTGAATGTAAGATCGCTCCCGTTAACATAATATTCAAAGACAGGAATTCTTATATCCCTCAGGTACTGATTAAAAAATGTTTTTAGATTTATACCTGTCTTTTCACTCAGATAATTCTCTATCTGTGAACCCTTTACGACCTTATGGTAAAAATCTCTGTTAAGACCTCGCAGTATTTCCCTCCATTTTTCGTCGTCATTTACAATCTGACGGAGCATATGAAGCATATTCCCGCCTTTGTAGTACATATCTCCTGATCCTTCATAGTTCACATTGTATATCCCGGTAACCGGCCGGTCATTTCTTATATTGGCTCTTGTTCCCAGCACATATTCACTGCCTGCCTCTTTCCCGTAAAAATATTCCACATAAAGGCTCTCCGCATAATTGGCAAAGCTTTCATGTACCCACATATCAGCTATATCATCGTATGTTATGCTGTTGGCAAACCATTCATGAGCCGACTCATGGACTATTATGAAGTCAAATTTAAGACCCCAGCCGGAATTGCTTAGATCGTTGCCCCGGTAGCCGTTCTTAAAGCCGTTTCCGTAAGTGACCGAGCTCTGATGCTCCATTCCGAGATAGGGTGCTTCTACAAGCTTGTATCCGTCTTCGTAAAAAGGATATGGACCGAACCAGTATTCGAATGCTTCAAGCATCATGGGAACCTGCCTGAACTGAACCTTCGCCTTCTCAATATTTCCTTTCAGCACATAATAATCACAGCTAAGAGGGCCTTTTTCACCATTATATATTTCTGAGAAATGGGCATAATCACCAATATTTATATTCACCCCGTAATTATTTATCGGATTCGCAACAAACCAGTTATAGGTTATCGTCCCGTCTCCCTCATTCTTTATGCTCCTCAGCTTCCCGTTCGATACATCCATCAGGTTTCCGTGTACGTTCACGCTTATAAGCATGCTGTCCGGTTCATCATACATATGATCTTTACAGGGCCACCAAAGACTTGCTCCGTCGCCCTGACAGGCACTTGCAACGAAGGGTAAGCCATTTGAGTCCTTGTTCCAGGTGATGCCACCTGTCCAGGGCGGTCTGACCGAAACTTTTGGTTTCCCTCCGTATGTTAATTCAACAGCATATACCTGCCCCTGTTCCTGCCTCTCCGAAAGTTCAATCCAGTAAACATTACCTTCCCTTATAAATTTAAGTGGTCGATTATTCTGCAAGGCTTTTGTAATATTGAGCGGCTCCTGGAGGTCGATCTGCATCACTTTGTATGGTTTTATGACCCTGTACATAACTGTATTGGTCCCGTAGATGGTACTGTCATCCGGATTAACAGTAATATCAAGGTGATAGCAGGCCAGATCCCACCATGCCCTCTCCGGAGTAATCGACCCGCGAAGTGTATCCTGACGGGAAAATTGCTTTATTCCTGACACAGAGTACTGCGATATTGCAGGCAGCGAATGAAAAATAAAAATAAGCAGAACCGCAAGAAAATTAAAAGATATTTTTAGCATAATACTAACCTATGTAGGGCAAAGTCGCTACTTTACCAAAATTAAAAAGTTAAAGATAAAGATAATTGTATTCTGTCGTTAAGAAGTGACTTTGCCCATATTTAAACTTCATTAAAAAGAAAATTAGACTATTTTTACTAAGATTCATAACAAGTCAGAACCCATGAGAATACGCTTATTCGTTACATACCTGATAGTATTTGCCTTTTTTCCCCAGGATATTTCATACTGTCAATCTGATGCACCCACATCCTTAAAGATAGCCATTCCCCTTGCCGGAAACTGCTGGGTAATTAACTATGTATCACAAAGTGGAAAGATAATAAACAGCAGAGGTACAACTAACTGGATTGACAAATCACTAATATTACGCACTTATTTCAGAGTTGAACAGACCGGGCGGGTGAATATAGAGCTTAGGGCAAGGGCAGGTTCAGGAACTTCTGACATAGCTGTTACCTGCGGCAGCAACAGGAAGTCAATTAAGGTTTCCGGTACCGCATTTGACACAACAGATGCCGGATCGTTCACTATCAGCAAGCCAGGCTATCAATATGTTGATATCCAGGGGATAAGTACAACAGGAACTTATTTTGCAGATATTTCCGATGTTATTATCAGCGGACCAGCCACAGAAGGCAAGGTAAATTATGTGAAGGATGATTTTTACTTTGGACGCAGAGGCCCTTCCGTCCATCTGAGGTATGATGTGCCTCCTGAAGCCTCTGATATAGTATGGTTCTATAACGAGCTCACTGTTCCTGAGGGTAACGATGTGATAGGATCATATTTCATGGCCAACGGATTTGCAGATGGTTATTTCGGAATCCAGGTTAACTCCGAAACAGAACGCAGGATACTATTTTCTGTATGGAGTCCCTATAAGACAGATAATCCGGGTGATATACCCGATGAATATAAAATAATACTTCTGAAAAAGGGTACCGAAGTAATTACAAAGGAATTTGGCAATGAAGGATCGGGCGGACAGAGTTACCGAAGGTTCTTCTGGGAAGCAGGTGTTAAATATCGTTTCCTCCTCAGGGGAGAACCATCTGAAAATAATTCAACCGATTATACAGCTTATTTCTACGATCCCCGCGCTGACAAATGGGACCTTATAGCAAGTTTCAGGAGACCAATGACAAATAACTATCTTAAGAGCCTTTATTCATTCCTCGAGAACTTCACTCCCGACACCGGTCCCCTTACACGCAAAGGTCTCTACTCAAACCAATGGATACTTGATAAAAACGGAAAGTGGTATGAACTGCAGAATGCAAAATTCACAGCCGATGCTACCGCCAGGAAAGAATCGAGGCTCGATTACTCCGGCGGCGTTGCTGATGGAGCATTCTTCCTGAGGAACTGCGGCTTTTTCAGTGATTTGACAAAGATGGACATTAATTTAAAAAGGAAGACGAGTGGTAAAGTGCCCGATATTGATTTTTCATCTCTACAGTAGAACTAAAAAAGCTCTTCCGGATTAATGACAAAAAGATTGAACCTCATCCTGATCCTTGAACTATCC
>CAYQBZ010000071.1:1475-3342 GCA_964415855.1 uncultured Rikenellaceae bacterium | reverse complement strand
CACTGTTTTCAGCCAGTCAATAAATCATTGGGAAACAGCTGTCTATAATTCTGATACATGGAAGTACTTTGTCGGATTATCGGAACCTGAAAAAGACTGGAACAAAATGTGGTTTGATGATGCTGCATGGCTTTCAGGACCCGGTGGTTTCGGTTACGGAGATAACGATGACAACACCGTCATTCCTCAGTGCACTTCTGTATATATGAGGATCAGCTTCAATGTTCCGGATTCTTCAGCTGTTGAGTCAGCCATACTAAACATGGATTACGATGATGCTTTTATCGCGTATCTGAACGGACATGAGATTGCCCGCGCAGGGCTGATACCTGTTGAGCCCCTATACACCGACACCGGGGAGGATCACGAAGCTGCAATGTACAGGGGAGGTATGCCGGAGTCGTTCTTTATTGACAAGGATAACCTCAGGGCATGTTTGCTGGAGGGGGAAAATGTTCTGTCTGTCCAGGTTCATAATACCTCTCCGACTTCTTCTGATCTGTCATCCAATGTCTTCCTCTCATTTGGAATTGGGAATGAATCAAACGATTACCGTCCCGTCCCTTCATGGTTTTCTCCGCCATTTACTCTCTCCTCTTCAGATCTGCCGCTGGTGGTAATAACCACAAGTCCCGGAGAAAGCATAAGGAATGAGCCCAAGATATCTGCCGATATGAAAATAATATATAACGGGAACGATGAGATAAACAAGGTAACTGATCCGGGAAATATTTATTCCGGGAAGGTCGGTATTGAGATAAGGGGGAGGTATTCAGCCTCACTGCCACAGAAGCCGTATGGCTTTGAGACCCGCGATGACCTGGGTAACAACCTGAATGTAGCTCTTCTTGGCATGCCTGAAGAAAACGACTGGGTATTACAGGCAAACTATAACGATAAAACTTTTCTGAGAAATTACCTTGCCTTCGATATATGGCAGAAAATGGGGCATTATGCGACAAGGACAAGATACTGCGAGGTAGTGGTGAACAATGATTACCAGGGCATATATCTCCTTGGCGAAAAAATCAAAAGAGATAAGAACCGTGTCGATATCGCTGAACTTAACCCATGGGAGAATGCTGGTGATGATCTTACAGGAGGCTATATCTTCAAAAACGATTACCATACTCTTTCGGATAGCTGGTTAAGCAACTTTCCACCTGTCAATAAGCCGGGAGCAGATGTGTACTTCGTATATTATGATCCAAAACCCGATGAACTTACCATTCAGCAGAAAGATTATCTTAAAGAATTTGTGAATTCCTTTGAATCTGTTCTTTACAGCCCCGGTTTTAAAGATCACAGAACCGGATACAGGGCTTACATTGATGTCACCTCATTTGTGGATTATTTCATTATAGGTGAGATAACCCGGAATGTTGATGCCTACAAGAAAAGCCGTTACCTGTTTAAGGATAAGGACAGTAACGGGGGACTAATCTGCTCCGGACCTGTTTGGGATTTCGACTGGGCGTGGAAAAACATCACTGAGAACTGCATCAATTTCAACCAGACAGACGGATCGGGGTGGGCTTACAGGATAAATGACTGTTTTGCATACCCGGTACCTCCATCATGGGAAGTAAGGCTGATGCAGGACCAGGAATTTATTAATATGGTACATGATAAATACTATTTGTTACGTCGAACGATCCTTAGCCGGACCAGTATAAATAAAGTAATAGATTCTGTTGCTAATCTTCTTTCAGAGGCACAGGATCGCCATTACCAGAAATGGAAAATACTAGGTATTAATGTCGGCACTCCTGAATCAGGGGAACAACCATCAAGCTATGACGGAGAAATAGAAAAGTTCAAAGATAAAATCTTTGTTGTCGATAAATTTGGCATTTAAATATATTTG
>CAYQBZ010000071.1:0-1465 GCA_964415855.1 uncultured Rikenellaceae bacterium | reverse complement strand
TGCCAATATGGCAGGGAGATCTTACATTTTTGAGAACGGATATCATGCCATATGCAGGGTCTTTCCCAATCCTGCGACCGAAAACCTTACCATCGAATCCGATACTGTCATCAGCAAGGTTACATTATACAACTACATGGGTTCTCCTATTGCGGAACAAAGTGAGATAAATAACTTCACCACCAGTCTCAGCTTGTCAAATGTCCCGCCTGGCCTGTATCTCATAAATATACGGTTCATACACGGTGAGATCATAACAAGGCGCATAATAAAAAAATAGCGAGTGACAGAACAACAATCCGTTCCCTCCTTAATTTTTATTGAGCTTCTTAAATTGACTTCTGGATTTGATATGACTACTAAGAAGAATCCAATGCTAACGTTATGAAAAGACTGTCTGCCCGGGTATCACCGGGTACTGCGAATTATTCAGCAATGGCTGGTGATATGATGTCGATTTCGGACTTCTGACTTCCTATCCTATTCTTCTGGTATAAAATAACTTATCGTCTCCAATATTGTAGAAATCCTTGAGGCATGCTTCAGGTTCGAAACCGTTGCTGACATAAAATGCCCTTGTGGGTGCATAGTGCTCAAGTCCCGATGTCTCTGCTATTATGATCTTGCAGCCCATATGCCATGCCTGAATATATGTCTCTTCCAGCAACTTTCTTCCTATCCCCCTTCCGCGGTAATCGTTATGTGTCACTATCCAGTAAAGGTCGAAACTGGTCCGCGACACAGGTATAGGCCCATAGCAGGAATAAGCTACAGTGTCTTTACCGTTCTCGGCAAAAACAAAATGGTACCCTGTCGATTCGCCGAGCCTGAGGCGTTCCTCAATGAGTTCAACCGCAACTTCCACTTCATGATCGTAAAAGAATTTTGTTGAAACAACAATTTCCCTGATTCGTTCTATGTCATGTTTTTCCGGAGTTGTTCTGAATGTAAGATCCATAGTTATAAGGTGTTAAGGTATGGCGGTATGGCGGTGAAACGGTATTATGGTATTATGGTAACAAAGTATAAAGGTGCTAATAATTTTAATATTATTCTGCTGCTGATGACGGCAATTACCGTTAATTAATTAACAGATTTTTCGTAATTTGGTAGTCTTTTGACATTTCTTCGACTAATATAAAAAACTTCACATTTAAGGACAAGAATCATGCTTAAGAATTATTTTATTTCAGCCTACAGGAATATTATAAAAAACAAATTTTATTCCATACTTAATATTTTCGGACCTGCAATTGGCATTACCTGTGCCATATTGATCCTGTTATACGTCAAAGATGAACTGACATTTGACAGGCACAGTGATAAATATGACAGGACTTACAGGCTGGAGAGTGACTTCAACATCTCGGGGAAGGCAACCGTGGCAGGTCTCGTTCCAATGCCCATGGCGCCCACACTCAAAGATGAATACCCGGAAATAGAAGAAGTTACAAGATTTGCCGGT
>CAYQBZ010000070.1:0-11876 GCA_964415855.1 uncultured Rikenellaceae bacterium | reverse complement strand
AGAAGCTTCTGCAGATCAGCCTCGAAGGCAGTGTGGGTTAGAACAATGTTATTATGCAATTTTAATTATCATGTTGATTATAAATAATCTGAAGGCCACTATAGGTGGTAAGAATATCTTAAAAGGGATAAGTCTCGAGGTCAGACCGGGTGAGACTCATGCGATTATGGGCCCTAACGGATCCGGTAAAAGTACACTGGCAGCACTTCTTGCCGGAAGCGAATTAGTTGAGGTAACTGAAGGATCGGTTTCATTTTTTGGAAATGACCTCCTTGGAATGGCAGCTGAGGACCGGGCAAAAGAGGGGATCTTCCTTGGATTTCAATATCCTATCGAGATCCCTGGCGTGAGCATGGTAAACTTCATGAAAACAGCAGTTAATGAACATCGCAGGCATAACGGACTTGATCCGCTGTCAGCTTCTGACTTTCTTAAGATGATGCGTGAGAAAAAGGAGCTTGTCGAGATAGATTCGAAGCTTGCAAACAGATCGGTAAATGAGGGTTTCTCAGGTGGTGAAAAGAAGAAGAATGAGATATTTCAGATGGCGATGCTTGAGCCAAAACTGGCAATACTCGATGAGACCGATTCGGGACTCGATATTGATGCATTGCGCATAGTGGCAAACGGAGTGAACAGGCTTAAGCGACCCGATAATTCATTTATCGTGATTACCCATTACCAGAGGTTGCTCGATTATATTGTACCGGATGTGGTTCATGTATTATATGATGGCAGACTGGTAAAAACAGGAGGCAAGGAACTGGCTGTTGAACTGGAAGCAAAAGGATATGACTGGATAAAAAAAGAGGTTGAAAATAATATACTGGCATGAATGTTAAAACTGATATTGCAGAAAAGTACCTGGAACTGTGGGAGGAGAATAAGGACAAAATCTCAGGTCAGTCCTCAGCCTGTATAAACTCGTTCAGGACTTCCGCTTTTGAGAAATTCAGGGAGATGGGGATCCCCACAAGGAAGAATGAGGCTTACAGGTATACTAACCTTAATATATTTTTTGATCACGAATACCGTAACTATTTCATGCCTGTGGCCTCAGATTTTGCCAGGGCGGAGGAATTCCGCTGCGATGTTGCTGACCTTGATGCTCACGGGATAGTATTGCTTAACGGATTTTATCCTACCATTAATGACAAGCTCAGGCAGCTTTCCAATGGCGTCTGGATAGGTAATCTTACTGAGGCTGCCGCAAGGTTCCCGGATATAGTTGAGCGACACTATGGGAGATACGCTGAAAGTGATACTGACGGACTCGTCCACCTGAACACAGCAATGGCTCCCGATGGTGTGTTTATATATGTCCCTGCAGGGGTAACATTATCCAAACCTGTTCAGATAGTCAATCTTGTCTATTCCGATGATGATATTTTCAACCAGCACAGGAACCTGATAGTGGTTGACAGGAATGCTGATATATCCCTTATAATATGTGATCACACTCTTTCCCCGCAAAGGTTCCTTACGAATGCCGTTACAGAAGTATTCGTTGGAGAAAATGCTCATTTTGATATAATACGTGTTCAGAATGAACATAACAATGCCGGAAAAGTGACCCATACATTTATTCACCAGGAGCGTAACAGCGTTGCATCATCGAACAACCTTACTCTGCATGGAGGGCTGGTCAGGAACAATACATATCATTTCCTTGGAGGTGAAGGCGCAGAGAGTAACTCCTTCGGATTATTCCTCACCGATAAATGGCAGCATGTTGATAATTTTGTAAATATGGACCATGCTTTTCCCAATTGCACCAGCAACCAGCTGTTCAAGGGTGTACTGGACGATATGTCGACAGGTGCTTTTAACGGAAGGATACTGGTTCGCAGGGATGCCCAGGGTACACTGGCTTATCAGAAGAACAATAATATCCTTCTTACCGACGATGCAAAGATGGATACCAAACCCCAGCTGGAGATTTATGCCGACGATGTGAAATGCAGTCATGGAGCCACAGTGGGACAGATAGACAGTGATGCACTCTTCTATCTACAGACGAGGGGGATAAATAAGAAAGAGGCAAGGCTTATGCTTATGTTCGGCTTTGCACATGAGGTGATACAGCATATTAAGGTTGAAGCACTGAGGGAAAGAATGGATAACCTGGTAATGCAGCGTCTTAAAGGTGAACTTTCGCGATGTGCCAGCTGCATGGTGAAGTGCGGATAATCATAAGTCAGGGTGAAAGATATTACAGAAATAAGAGCCGATTTCCCAATTCTTAAAAGGGAGGTCTACAAAAGGCCACTCGTATACCTCGACAATGGTGCCACAACCCAGAAACCCCAATGTGTACTCGATTCGATGAATGAGGTCTATTCAGCTTATAATGCCAACATACACAGGGGCGTACATTTTCTCAGCGACACTTCCTCAGAAGCTTATGAAAATGCAAGGGAGACAGTCAGGTCATTTATAAATGCAGGAAAAAAGGAAGAGATAATATTCACTTCGGGGGCGACAGGATCAATAAATGGCATCGCATTTTCTTTCGGCGAGCGATATATCAGCAGGGGTGATGAAATAATTATTAGTCACCTGGAGCATCATGCAAATATCGTTCCCTGGCAAATGATGTGCGACAGGAAGGGTGCACAATTGAAGATTATCCCAATTAATGATAACGGGGAGATCCTTTTTGATGAATACCTGAAGCTGATCTCACCAAGGACAAAGCTTGTATCTGTAACACAGGTATCAAATGCTCTTGGGACGATCCTGCCTGTAAATGATATAATTACAGCTGCCCACTCATCTGACATTCCGGTGCTGATTGACGGGGCACAGGGTGTACAGCATGGTATTGTTGACGTGTCGTCAATGGACTGTGACTTTTATGTGTTTTCCGGGCACAAGGTCTACGGACCTGCAGGTATAGGGATAATGTACGGTAAAGAAAAGTGGCTGGAAGAGCTGCCTCCTTTCCAGGGTGGCGGAGATATGGTGGAAAAAGTGACATTTGAAAAAACAACATATAATGCCCTGCCCTATAAATTTGAGGCCGGCACAATGAATTTCCCTGCTGCTGTCGGCCTGTCAGCCGCACTCGATTATGTTACCGGTCTGGGCCGGGAGAGCATTGCTTCACGTGAAAAAGAACTTCTTGCTTATGCAACTGACCGTTTGTCAGGAATCAACGGGCTTAAAATATACGGCAATTCGGAAAGGAAGATCTCAACAATATCTTTTCTTATTAAGAATATACACCAGTACGATACGGGAATGATACTCGACAAGATGGGAATAGCCGTCAGAACAGGAACGCACTGCGCCCAGCCGGTCATGGATCATTACGGTATCGACGGGACAGTAAGGGCATCGATGTGCTTTTATAATACTACTGAGGAGATCGGTCTTCTTGCCGCCGGGATTGAAAAAGTAATCAGCATGTTCTCATAGATTTTCAAGGATGACAATAAACGAAATACAGAATGAAATTATTGATGAGTTTTCCCTGTTTGATGACTGGATGGACAAATATAACCTTCTTATCGACCTTGGGAAAGAACTTCCTGTCATTGACCCTAAGTATAAAGTGAAAGATTTCCTCATTGAGGGTTGCCAGTCGAAGGTATGGCTGAGGCCTGATTTTGACGGGAAATTGATTGCTTTTACTGCCGACAGCGATGCTATCATCACCAGGGGTATTGTCTCCCTGCTTATCAAAGTGCTGTCGGAGAGAACACCGGAGGAGATTGTCTCATCAGATCTCTATTTTATTGAAAAGATAGGTCTGAGGCAGAACCTCTCTCCAACCCGTTCCAACGGGCTGCTATCTATGATACGCCAGATGAAGCTTTATGCTATGGCTTATGATGCAATGAAAAAATAAGATATATGGATCCGACTGAACAACTTGAAATAGAGACAAGGATCGGAGAGGTGCTGAAAAGTATCTATGATCCGGAAATCCCGGTTAATATTTATGATCTGGGTTTGATCTACGAGATAAATCTTGATGATGAGCGTATTGCCCATATTACTATGACCCTTACCGCCCCTAATTGTCCTATGGCGGAAGAACTTATCGAGGAGGTTAAATATAAGGTGGCCGGTACATATGGTGTTAAAGACTGCGATCTGAAACTTACTTTCGATCCCCCGTGGGATAAAAGTATGCTCAGTGACGAGGCAAAACTTGAACTGGGTTTCCTTTAAGGTTTTGAAACTATGACAACCACAGCGGCAAAGAACCTATCCGTACTGGTTAAGCAGAAAGCCCGTGAGCTGGGTTTTGACTTGTGCGGGATTGCTCCTGCGAAGAACCTTGCGGAACATAAACCTGTTATTGAAAAGTGGTGCCACCGTGGGATGAACGCCGGAATGAATTATCTGGGCAGGAATATTGATAAACGGATCAATCCTGAACTGCTATATCCGGGGACAAAGTCCGTAATAGTTACCGGAATGAATTATTTCGCTGACAGAACGAAGGGTGAAGGCGGGGTTCCGGTTATTTCTATGTATGCATATGGCACAGATTATCACACTGTTATTAAAAGAAGGCTAGATCAGATACTCCGTTATATAAGCGATATCTCACCGGGAGCACAAGGAAATACTTATGTTGACAATGCTCCGCTGCTCGAAAAGGCATGGGCAAGGGAAGCAGGTTTAGGATGGCCGGGTCGTCATACAGTACTTATAAACAAGAAAATTGGATCTTTCTTCTTCCTTGGTATTATACTACTGACCGTTGACCTGGATTTTGATGATCCGTTTAAGGATGATCTTTGTGGCGACTGCAAAATATGTATAAGTTCGTGCCCAACGGGAGCAATTAATGAAGACCGGACCATAGATGCACGCTTATGTATTTCATACCTGACAACGGAAAGTAAAACAGAGGTACCGGTTGATATTGCCAGTAAAACGGGCGGACGGGTATTTGGTTGCGACAGATGCCAGGAAGTATGCCCCTGGAACCTTAATGCCAGGCCACATACTAAACCTGAATTTAACATAAGGAAAGAGATAGAGAGATTGTCAGCGGATGAGTGGAGAAATCTTACAGAGGAGGAATTCAACAGGTTTTTCCTGGGAACACCTGTTGCCAGACGAAAGTATGGGGTCTTCATGAAAAATGTAACAAATGTTACAAAATCCCCAACCTGAAGCAGGTTTTATTTGTCAGCAATAATTGTTACAACGACCTCTCTTCGCTGTCTTGGGCCGTCAAATTCACAAAAGAATATATTCTGCCAGGTCGAGAGGCCGGGATTATTATCAATTACCGGGATTGTCTCGGAAGGGCCTATCAGGCCCGCCTTAAGGTGAGCGTCGCCGTTGTTATCCTGCCTGTCATGTTCCCATATCCCCTGAGGGATCATTTTCTTAAGCAGTGAAACAACATCATTCTGTACAGACTGGTCCCAGTTCTCCTGTATCATGATTGCTGCTGTGGAACCCCTGGAATAGACCGAAGCAATACCTGAATTTATTTTACTTGACTTAATTATTGAAACAACGTCTGACGTTATATCATACAACCCGTTCTGCCGGTCGGTGCTTAGTGTAATTATCTTCTGCATAGCCGAATATTTAAAACAGCAATAAATTTACAATATGTTTTTTTACCTTGGAGTATAATTAACGTCTTTAATAAACACATCACAAAGTATTTTGATAGATAAAAAGCTTATTGAAGAGTGCCGTAACGGTAACCTTAAGAACTTCAGGAGGATTCTTGAACTTACAACACCATTTGTTTACGCAGTAGCGTTCAGGATGCTTTGTGATGATGAACAGGCTAAGGATGTCGTGCAGGATACAATGGTTGTTGTATGGCAAAAGCTGGGGAAAATCAAGTCAGCAGAGAGTTATAAAACGTGGATATACAGGATAGTGGTCAATAAATGTTACGACATATTGAGAAAAAGAAAGAGAAATCCTGAATTTATACCTGATGAAAAGAGCTGGGCAATAATATCAAACACTATTTCTGAAGGACCCTCCGCAGAACTGGAGAATAAGGAAAATGCCATGATCATCAGCTCTCTTACCAACAGGCTCGGTCCAAAGCAGAAAGCAGTTTTTCTGCTGTCGGAGATCGAACAGCTTTCACATGAAGAGGTATCTGAAATAACCGGATTGAGTAAATCTGCCATTAAAGCGAACCTTCATTACGCAAGGAAAAAAATTTCTGAAAAGCTCGAAAAATATTTATGAGAATGAGCAGGGAAAGCGAAAATTATGACAGGATTCTGAACATTCTCAGGAATGCCAGACCAGCTTCTTCCTCCGAAGAAGAAATCAACAAAGAGGTAATGAGAAGGATAATGCTAAGATCCGAATCGGAATATAGGTTTTCGGATATTATTGATTTCCTTTTCGGGTGGGTATATATCGGATGGGTAAGAAGGAGCCTGATAACCGCATCGGTAATTATGGTAATGATCTTTGTCTGCCAACAGGGGATCATTCTTAAACAGATAAATTACCTGAGTAACCAGATGGTGATAAACAATGGACATTCTGTATCTGATCCTGATGCTGAGATAGAGAAACTTATGATGATGTACAGGATTTCAGGACGGCGGTTTTCCTCAGGGGATCTGACCATCACGGAAAAACAGTCAAGGCAACTCCTGGAGAAACTCAATGAGATGCAGGGTAAGTATGAGGACCTGTTAAATCTTATAGGGCAGGATCCTGATCTTAAAAAGTATATCGAAGAGAAGCTGCTGGAAAGTAACCAGGCCAAGATAAAACTATAATGTCATGAAAAGCAAATCAGCCAGATTTTTTGTCTCCATTATGATTATGATGACTGTATCATGCAATGAGCCGGAGACTGTTGTTACAAATGTTGTTTATCCGGACGGATCTGTAAGAAGGGAGATAGAGATGAGAAGTATCCAGGAAAAGAAAGAAGACAGGTTCCGGTCATCAGATATCCAGGTTCCGTTTGACAGTACCTGGACGATAACAGATTCATATGAAGTTGATGGCGATGGTGATACAACCTGGATCAGGATAGCAATAAAACTATTTAAAAATGTTGCTGGGATCAATTCAGGTTATAAGACGGATTCCGGGGCTAACAAAGCGGTTACAAGAGAGGTCACCTTCAGGAAAAGGTTTAAATGGTTCAATAATTTCTACAGGTATTCGGAAAAGATTGAACCAACTATAGATCAGGGCTACCCTGTAAGTGATTTCCTTAACAGTGAGGAGTTATTTTATTATTATGCTCCTGAAAGTCTGAAGTATGAAAAGAATAACGGACCTGACAGCCTGAAGTACCGTGCATTGAGCGATACGATTGATAAGAAAATCGACAGGTGGAGCACGACATGTCTTGCCGATATCTGGATTGATGAATTCTCAAACCTTGTGGAAGGAAAAGACTCGGGTGCAGAAGCCGTTGATACCCTGAAGGCTCATAAAAGTGAACTTTTTGATATGGTGCAGTTTGAGGACGAACAGATTGACAGTCTCTGGGAAAACGGAATCATCCTGAATAGGCTTATAGGGATAGATAATTCGAAACGGTTCAGCGCTGATGCCGACAGTGCAATAGAGAAGGCAGTGGAGCATCTCTTTATTGATTTCAGTGAATATTCAGTGAGAATAGCTATGCCTGGAACTGTTATGGGAACAAACGGATATATAGACAGCAGCAAAGCACTTATATGGCCCGTAAAATCCGATTTCTTCCTCACCGAACCATACGAAATGTGGGCGGAATCGAAGATCCCGAACAGGTGGGCCTGGATTGTCTCAGGACTCTTCCTGGCATTTGTTACAACCGGATTGATAATACGGGTAAAGAAAAGAGGCTGAATGACTCAGCCTCTTTGTCCCTTTAACCTAATCTAACTAACCTAAAACCTGAAAACTATAAACTTCTGTCGTAATCCTTTAACATCAGCATTAACTTCTGCCGGGTAAAGAAGATCCTGCTTTTTACAGTTCCTATCTTTAATCCCAGTTCGTCAGCGATTTCCTTATACTTATATCCGTCTATGTGCATCCTGAATGGAACCCTGAATTCGTCGCTAAGTGAATCAATGGCCTTGTCAATTTCTCCCTCTGCATAACTCGATTCAGGTGAAATGAACCCCTTATCATGAGGCTGATTGATATAATAAAGATCCTGCGTGCCGTCAATTATCGTGTTCTCCTTTATATTACGCCTGTAATTGTTAATAAATGTGTTCTTCATTATTGTAAACACCCAGGCCTTCAGGTTGGTATAATCGACAAACTTGTCCTTATATGTGATTGCTTTAAGATACGTGTCCTGTACAAGATCCAGAGCTGTGTCGTGATCTGATGTCAGGCTCATTGCAAACCTCTGAAGATTGCTTTTCATCCCGATGAGGCTACTGTTGAATTCAAACTGTGTCATGGTCCTTATTGTTTAAATTGTTGAAACAAATGTACACAGAGAAAAAAAGATATGCAAATCTTAATATCTTAATATCCCGATATTCTAAGAGGTTTATAAATAATGGCATTTTATAAAGATCAGATATTCAGTCGATAACAGGCCAGGACCGGGATTTATTACAAATTTATTTTAAATAGTTTTTTTATTTTTACTCGGAATGCTGTTTCATTTTAACCTGGATTATAAGCAGGTAACCCTATGGATTATTCGATCATCTTTTGTATTTTTAAAGAAAATTGGCTATGGATTTCAATATTAAGCTGAGTAACAGGCAGGTTTTAAGAGGGATCATTATCAGCCCCGGGGAGAAGACAAGAGCAGTTATCATATTTGTACACGGACTCGGTGAACACGTGCGGAGATATCTATACTGGGCCGGACTTTTCAGGGACGACGGGATAGGATTCGCAGGAGTGGACCTTCCCGGACATGGTCGCTCTGACGGAAGAAGAGGTAATATAGGAAGTTACCGGCTTCTCGGAGAGATGATAGATATCCTGATCAGGTCGACAAAAAAGACTTTCCCGGGAGTGCCGGTATTTTTATATGGACATAGCCTTGGCGGAGGAATTGTAATTGACTACCTGCTGAGGACCGGTCCTGATATTAAAGGGGCAATTGTCACCTCTCCGTGGTTAAAACTCTCCTTTGAGCCGCCTAAAGGAAAAATGATCCTGGCTTCTGTCGTGAGGTTCATTCTTCCCGGACTCACTCAGCCTTCAGGTCTTGTCGTTGAACATATCTCGCATGATGAGGAAGAAGTGGAGAAATATAAATCGGACCCGTTGATCCATGGTTTAATTTCTGTAAGCCTTTTTTACAATGCTGTAAAAGCAGGAAGGAACTCGCTCAATAATGCTTCCGGATTGAAAGTACCGACATTATTGCTTCATGGCAGCGATGACCATATCTGTTCGCCGGATGGCAGCAGGGAGTTTGCCTCTAAATCGGAATTGGTTGAACTAAGGATTTGGGATGGAGGCTTTCATGAATTACACAATGAACCATTTAAAGAAGAGGTTTTTACATGTATTCTGAACTGGATTAACGGAATGCTTTCATGATCTGTTAAACTAAATCCTATATGGAACTCAGGACAACATTTAAGATAGCGCCCTCGCCTGTTAAGGTCACCTTCAATAACAGTGCGATGCTTATCGGATCGTGCTTTGCATCAGCAATAGGGCAGCAGATGGAAATGGGTCGCTTACCGGTAATGATTAATCCGGCCGGAGCGGTGTTTAATCCTGTTTCTGTAAGGAACACAGTTGATGATATAATTACAGGCAGGATCTATACTCACGATGACCTGTATTGTCACGAAGGCACTTATCTGAGTTTTTCCCACTATACTGATTTTTCCTCGGATGATCCTGAAAAGGTACTTGATAAGATCAATAAAAAATCGAAGGAGGCTTCTGAATTCCTTAAAAAGGCTGGTTTCCTTTTTATAACATTTGGCACTGCACGGATTTTCAGGTGGTTGAAGAGTGGGGATATAGTATCTAACTGTCATAAGATTCCCGCATCAGGATTTGAAACGGGACTCCTGACAGTAAAGGACATTACGGAAGCCTGGACAAAGCTGCTTGACACTTTACAGTCTCAATACCCTGGTCTGACAATAGTATTTACAATAAGTCCGGTCAGACACTGGAAGGATGGTGCCCATGGAAACCAGGTAAGCAAATCCGTATTGTTCCTTGCAGTGGAGGAGTTACTGCAACATCCCCTTGCACCGCAATATTTCCCGGCATATGAGCTGGTAATGGATGATTTACGCGATTACAGATACTACAGCGATGATATGTTGCATCCTTCGACTTCAGCAATAAGTTATATATGGGAAGCCTTTTGCGGATCGTTTATGGAGAAGAGGACCATCGAAGCCTGGCGTGAAGTAGTAAAGATAACGAGAGGCTGCAACCACAGGCTTAATACCAGGTCCATGACCAGGATAAAGGATTTTGCGGAAAGGATGCTTCTTCAGATTTCCGCTGTTGAAAAGAAAGTTCCTTCTGTTGATCTGTCTAATGAACGAAATTATTTCAGGAATCTCGTGAAAAGCGATCCGGGTAATATACACGGTTGAACAATCCTTTTTTTTCTTTTCTTAACAGGATAAAAATTTCAGTCTATGACAAGATTTATCCTGACAATGATATTAATGATAATATCCTGGTCCCTTTTGCAGGCACAGGAAAGCACGGGAGTTATTAAGGGGCGGGTTTATAATTCCAAAACAAATGAAGGGGTCCCTTTTGCTACAGTTGTAATCTGGGGAACCACTACCGGTGCGGTAACCGATTTTGAAGGTAACTTTGTATTATCGGGTATCGATCCGGGATTTGTTCTACTTAGAGCTTCTTCCATCGGCTACAAACCATTTATTTCCTCATCTGTAGTGGTAACGGACAGTAACCAGGTTAACCTTGAGATACCATTGGAAGAGACGGAGATAGATATTGAGGAGGTGGTCCTAATGAGAACAGGTTCTATATCGATAACGTTGACTTTGTTCAACCGGTTGACTTCATTTCAGGAGCTTTTCCTGCATCGAAAGGCAATGCTTTAAGTTCAATTCTGAATTTCACTTTTGTTGACGGGAAGAGCGACAGGCTGAAATGCAGGGCCACAGTAGGCGCTTCTGACCTTGGACTGACAATCGATGGTCCTGCAGGAGAACGGAGTACTTTCCTTATGTCCCTCAGAAGGTCATACCTGCAATTCCTTTTCAGTGCTCTTAAGCTTCCCTTTCTGCCTATATACACCGATTTTCAGTTCAAATACAGGATATGGCTCGATCCGAAGAATGAGTTAACGTTCCTCGGACTGGGGGCCAAGGATGATTTCCGTCTTAACCTGAAGGCTGCTGATACGGAATTTCAGCGTTATATTCTCGATTGCCTGCCCGACCAGGAGCAGTACAGTTATGTGCCGGGTCTGGTTTACAAACATTACCGGAAAACAGGTTATGACACGTGGGTGTTAAGCCGGAATTATCTTGATAATACCCAGTATAAGTACCTTAATAATATACAGGCTGTCAGCAACAGGATCTTTGACTATCTGTCAGGCGAGGGTGAGATAAAAGCCCGTTATGAAAGAACTATAATTGGTGAAAAAGGATTCAGGTTGAGTTATGGGACAGGATTGGAATATGCGCATTACAGAAGCTCCACCTTCAAACGTTTGTTTTACGGTGGCACAGAGAGTAAGATCGATTATGACACCAATTCAGCCAGTTATCACCCCGTTTCTCGGCATCCTATGCTCTTACAGGGATGTTGAATCTCAATTTCAGCACGGGGAGGTATATCCAGTTACCTCCTTATACTGCTCCTGGTTACTCTGATGACAAGGGAATATTTGTTGACAGGCAGAATGAACTGAAATATATTGAGGGTGAGGATGGCACAGTATTGCCTACTATAGGGATAATTGTGGAGTTTTAAAAGAG
>CAYQBZ010000069.1:0-11887 GCA_964415855.1 uncultured Rikenellaceae bacterium | reverse complement strand
ACATATATAGGATCGGAGAGTGGTTATTTCAACGCTAATGGAAGCGGAAATGTGTTTGTAGGAATTGGTTCGGGACGTCATTCAACTGGAAGCAATAATGTATTTCTTGGTCAACATGCAGGTTATGATCAGGATGGTGATAATCTGCTTGTTATAGAAAATAATTATACAGGCAATGATAATGATAACAATGCTTTGATTTATGGGACTTTTTCATCAAATTATGTTAAAATCAATGGGAGCCTTTATTATACCGGTTCATTCGGGCAGATTTCTGACATGAGGTATAAAAAGAACATTGAGACTATAAATAATGCTGTAGAAAAACTTAGTCATATAGGAGGAGTCTATTTTGACTGGAATTCAGCAGCAGATTCTTCAATGATCGTCAATGGAGAGAGGCAAATCGGAGTTATTGCACAGGAAGTGGAAACAGTATTTCCGGAGCTTGTAATAACAAATGAAGAGGGATATAAAATGGTTGATTATACCAGGCTTGGACCGGTACTCATTGAAGCAGTAAAAGCACAACAGGGGCAGATAGCATCTATCGAAAATGAAAATAAAAATCTTCGAGAACAGAATGAACTGCTTGTAAATGAGGTAGCAGACCTTAAGTCTTTGAGATCAAGGGTAGAACAACTAGAATTACTTCTTCTTAAAACAGGACAAAAGTAGATTAGTATTTAACGTAATTAGATCAGAGTCATGAAAAAATTAATGATTTTTCTTGCTGTTGTTATGTGGAGCTATATCTCGTACTGTCAGACTCCGCATGGATTCAACTACCAGGCTGTTGCAAGGGAAACTACGGGGAATATAATTGCAAATGAGGACCTTATTGTCAAGATCGGCCTGTTAACCGATACGATAAACAACATTTATGTATGGGAAGAGCAACACTCTGTAAAGACAAATCCTGCAGGTGTCTTTAATCTGGTGGTAGGAACTGGTACAAGGACCCAGGGTTCTGCCGCGCAGTTCAGTGATATCAACTGGTCTGCAGAGCAGCTGTTTGTCAGGATAAAAATCACCAGGAATGATGTTGAACGGACCATGGGCTCCGCTAAACTTTGGTCGGTCCCCTACTCTCTTGTCTCGGAGGAGACAAAAGGAATGGCTGCCGGAGCCAAGCTTGCGGTAGTAAGCGAGGACGATGCATCTGAGGATGCGCTTTTCGAGGTAAAACGCCAGGACGGGCAGACAGTATTTGCGGTTTACAACGATGCTGTAAATGTATATGTGCCGCGGTCCGAAGGCAAGGGTGCAAAAGGAGGCTTTTCAATAGGTGGATTTGGTAGTGCCAAGCTCGGTCCCCAGGATTACTTCAGGGTCACTCCTGACAGTGTAAGAGTCTACATCGACCCTGCGCCGACTGCCAAAGGCGCAAAGGGCGGCTTTTCAATAGGCGGATATGGCGAGGCTAAAGGGATAAATGATATGTATTTCAACCTGACAGGGTCCAGTTCGGTTAACACGGTTGAAAATGAATCACCCCAGATATTATGGTACCCGGTAAAAAAGGCATTCCTTGCAGGGAGCATCCATATCGGAGCTGTTGACAGTGTTGGCCAGAATTCCACCGCGCTCGGATACCGGTCCATTGCAATGGGAGATTTTTCCCAGGCCTTTGGGTATAAGGCAAAAGCTTTTGGAGATTATTCCACATCGATTGGCAAGAACTCCATAGCAGGTGCAAGATCAGGGGGAGTAAGCACTGCATCCAGTGCATTTGCTTTCGGAAATGCAGCAATGGCTACAGGTGATGACTCATACGCATTGGGATCCGGTTCTGTCGCAAACGCATACAGAACATTTGCTTTCGGATATAATGCCCAGGCAACCAGTACCAATGCACTGGCATTAGGAAACGGAAGCATTGCCTCCGGAACTAATTCAGCCGCCATTGGGTACCAGTCGCAGGCTCAGGGAGATAAATCAATTGCCATAGGATCCTATTATTCATATTCATACTTTATTCCTATTATTAACCTTGGGAAAGGAGATACAGGCGGGTCCAAAGGGATCGATGATTTCCTTCCGATACGACCTGTAATACCAATCTCCACCTTAAGCCGTTCATTCAGCAGGGCTAATATTGCATCGGGACAGTATTCTGTAGCACTGGGTAATGGTAACCTTGCACAGAACGGTGGTCTTGTCTTCGGTTCAAACAGTGATGCGCTGGGATTCGGTGCTGTTGCACTGGGGACATCTGCAAAAGCCAACCAGACAAACTCACTGGCAATCGGATATAACTCAGTTGCAAATGGTATCTATTCCATGGCAATCGGTAATAACACCACGGCAAATTCGTTTGGTGAATTATCGCTCGGACAATGGAATGAGTCTGTCAGCGGTACAGTTGATACATGGAATCCCAATGATCTGCTGTTTACAGTCGGGAATGGAGTGAACAGCAGCAACAGGTCAAACGCATTAACAATATATAAAAATGGCAAGACTATTGTAAGGGGAAGGTATGCCGTATCCACCTTCAACTATCAGACACTCAGGTGGGTGATTGTATCGATATCCCCATTGCAATTTGCTTTCAGGGATTATATATATGGAGTTTATACCTACCTGAACAGGGATGATCCATCAATAGAATACTACTATAGCGGTTGGTTCGGAGCATCGGGCACAAGCGGAACATATTACGGTCTGTATGCTGATACAAGGACAGGTGGCTCGATCGACGTTGCGGAATATATTTATGACAGTGCCGCAAATACCCAACCGGCAGATGTCGTAGTGGCAGATCCCATGAACAAGGAAAGTGTCATAAAATCATCACAACCCTACCAGTCTTCAGTTCTTGGAGTTATTTCAACCAAACCTCATATGACAATGGGGATGGACCTGGTTGTCGATGAAAAGACAGGTGAACCGCTTCCAAACGCCAAACCCTCCACACGACTTGCCCTGACCGGAAGAGTACCCGTAAATGTAACAGGCGAAAACGGGGCAATTCTTCCGGGCGATCTTCTTACAACCTCATCAACACCGGGCCATGCAATGAAATGGACACTGCTGGATGTGAATACAGCCAGGGACTTCAATGAGATGAAGAAAATAATCTCAGAGAACGAGAAGAGAAGAAATGCTGTAATAGGTAAGGCTGTGGAGAGCTTCTCAGGCTCCGGAACAGGGAAAATTATGGTGCTTATATCATTACAATAGAATCTGTTTGTCCACGTTTTTAATATGAAGGGTGTCCCAAAAAGGCACCCTTCCTGATTAGATGATTTGATGATGCAACAGGCCTCTCCTTTGGAGCTCGATGATCTTTGGTGTACTGTATTGGCTAAAAGCAGGTCGCTCCTACGGAACTGTTTAAGAAACAGGAATGTTTCCAAATTATCAAGCCTCGCAGAGGCGACCTGTTTGTAACAAGCGGATATAGTAAAATGATCTGGAGAATGCCTTTTAAGACCTCGTCTTTTAAATATTTATTGACATTTCATATATATTTATCCACAACTGGAAAATTCCTTAGGTGTAGAACGAAATTTTGCATAATTTTGCAATCTTAATACATGATTCTCTTTAAAAATTACAAACAGTTAATAAATATCCATTAATTGTTAAACAGGATAATAGTTTTAGGTTGTGAGGGTGAAGCTGTGGGTATGGGCTGACGTAACAAACGACAGCCCTTTTTTTATCCCGGGATCTGTTGCTTCTTTCACCCTGAGTATATAAATTTGACGATAAGTCAGGCAAGACCATGGATGTAAAAATTGAAAACTCCTGGAAAGAGAAGCTGGGGATTGAATTTGAAAAGGAATATTTCACCACTCTTTCTGAATTTGTTAAGGACGAATACAGGAACAGGATAATATATCCTCCGGGCAGTCTTATTTTTAATGCATTTGATCTTTGCCCCTACGATAAGGTAAAGGCTGTAATAATCGGTCAGGATCCCTATCATGGGCCGGGTCAGGCTCACGGACTGTGTTTTTCGGTTCGGAAAGGAACCGGTTTCCCGCCAAGCCTGATAAATATCTTTAAGGAGATTGAATCAGACCTTGGTATCCGGGTAAGGAACGACGGAGACCTGTCGAGATGGTCCGGGCAGGGTGTCCTTCTTCTTAATGCCACACTAACTGTAAGGGCCCACCAGGCCGGATCGCATCAGAGAAAAGGATGGGAAGAATTTACAGACAGTGTCATATCGCTTCTTAACAGGGAAAAATCTAATCTTGTATTTTTTCTCTGGGGAGCATATGCCCAGAAAAAGGGTGAGGCCATTGACAGGTCAAAACACCTTGTACTGGAGTCTGTTCATCCTTCTCCCTTATCTGCTTCAAGAGGATTCTTTGGAAATAAACACTTCAGCAGGTGCAACGAGTATCTGGCGGCCAATGGAAAAGCTCCTGTTGACTGGCAGTAGGGACACAATGAAGGCTCATGGTTATTTAGACCGGTCATGGGAGCCTGAACGATTCAAGCTATAGACTCTCCAATGCTCTTCTTAAAGTAGATTCCAGTTCGTCATATTCCTCGAAACCTACCGATAACCTTATCATTCCGGGTTCAGGATATTTCCTGCCCCATACAGCTTCAACGGGCATTAATATTGTATGAGGATCGCCCAGTGTAGGAATAAGCTTAATCTTATCAGATACGAAAGCAATCAGCTTATCCCTGTGCTTCCTTTTCATACCATCATCATCTCCTTTAATATCAAAGGTTATCATAGCACCGTAGCCCTTACGGGAGAAGAGCATATCTGCCGTATCATGAGTGGGATGTACCTCCAGACCTGGATACCACACCTTGTTAATTTCAGGTACAGTATTCAGCCAGGAAGCCAGACCGGATGCATTTGAGCACTGCCGTGGGAACCTCAGTGAAAATGTCTGCAGCTGTGTCTGAAGCCTGTAGGCATCATCCGGGGATATCATGTGTCCCACAAATTTCCTGTACTCAATAGCCGCTTTCATTATACTTTTATCATTTCCGCAGATCACCCCTGCTGTAAGATTGCCATGGCCCGAGAGGTATTTAGTTGCGCTATGGATTACAATATCTGCTCCAAGATCGAGTGGTTTAAGCAAAAAGGGAGTTGCAAAGGTGTTGTCGATAATCACTCTTGCTTTGTAACGCCTGGCAATCCCGGTAACCGATGCTACATCTGCCACTATCAGCATCGGATTTGATATGGATTCAATATATACAAATTCAGGTTTAAGTCCGGCTATTAATTTTTCAAACTTTGCTATATCATATTTTCCGTCAGCCGGTGTAAAATAATGTACATCAATCCCTCTCCTGTTCTTCAGAATGGATTCGACGAAGGAGATGGTTCCTCCGTATATCTCCGTAAAAAAGAGCCATGGACCTGTCGTTTTTCCTTTCTGAAATACTGAAACAGCCGTATCTATCGCAGACATTCCCGACTGGGTAAGAAGCGCCCAGCGGCTTCCTTCAAGCTGCATTATCTCATCCTCGGCTGAGATAACTGTCGGATTCCGGTAACGTGAATAGATATATTTTTCCGGGACCCTCAAATTCTCCGCTTCATTTTCAAAAGCGGAGGCTGTTATACCTGCATCGGATAATTCGAATCCCGCATCCCTGTATACAGGTATTCTTACACTGTTAACCTCTTTTCTTTTCATTTCGTCTGTTAACGCGAGACAAAATTATTTAAGGACCAAGGGCTCCTCATGGATAACATTAAATATCTCCAGCTTTTTATTTCCGGGATCTGATATCCATACCTCAAAAGTTATACGGTCCTGGCCAAGGTACTGCATATAGGTAAAATCCACGTTTCCCGTAGAATATGTGGAAACGACATCACCAATATTTATCTTTGCCGAGATCTCAGCTTTCGGGTATGCCCTGGTGAAACGGAAGTAATCAGATACCGAATTGGAATTAATCGTGCCCAGTGTATCTATATCTTCTTCATTATCTGAAGTCTTCATTATTACCTCATTAAAAGTCTGATCCGATATGTTCCGTATTCTTACATCAGTAGGACCTTCAGGAGAAAACTTCGTCTTCTTACAGGCCAGTAATGACAGTACAGCAAATGAAATAACAAAGAGCTTTTTCATAACTTAGGGAATTTTAGTACCAACAAATAACTGACCGGAAATATAGTAATTTAGTTGCAAACAGGTCATATTATATTAAGGCTATTCAGCGGAACCCATCCCTTGTTACCATCCGACAGCCTTATTTCATACCACTCTCCCACTTCATCTTCAACTGACACCTTTGTGCCCTCATGCAGGACGAAGAGATCTGTCCCGCTGTTGTCAGGGGAGCTTTTCCCGCTTACTAACGGACTGGATATAATTGCTTTATGACTATCATAAACCAGTGTCTTATTTCTGAAGGCGAACGCGGATGAAGTAACTGTAAGGATGAAAAATAAAACTGCCAGCCAGAATCCTGCAACCTTATGCCTGTATTTTGAAGAGTAAATATAAAGGGAGAGGAATAATAAGAAAAGGACAAATGAGACCAGGCTTGTTCTGGCCCAGTCATTAGCAGACCTGTATAATGCTATAAAATTATACCACTTGATAAAGAACAGCTCGGGTATTTCCTGGAACCTGTCAACTACCAGTGTTCTGGCAATCTGAAGGTTATAATTTATATTTTCGTCTCCAGGCTTCAACAGGCAGGCACGCTCATAAAACAATATTGCATCAGGAATGTCATCCAGCTTAAAATATGCATTTCCAATATTATAGTACAGGTTTGCCGAACGGTAGCCGGTATTATAAATATCCGTCCAGATGTCCAGTGCTTCCCGGTAGCTTCCGGAAGTAAAAAGTGTGACTCCCTGCCGGAATTTATCTTCAGCTGTATCCTGAGCAGTAACAGTATTGGCAACCATTAACAAGAACAGGAGTGAAAGAGTATATTTTAATGCTGAATTCATCAGTTAATCTATTGTGTTTTCAATTGACCTGATAAACTGTGATGCATGATCATAGACCGTAGCAGCCTCAGTACCGGATGCTGAGGGGGCAAAGCGGGCATATTCGCATATATCAAGTATATCAGTTAATTTTTTGATCCTTTCTTCATCGATGCCTTTATCTGATAAAGAATCAATTGCATTATTTCGCGACAAGTTTGAAACCGGGATATTCAGTTTATCACTCAGGTAGCCCCAGATTGATTTCAGTATTTCTTCATGGAACTTGTCGATCTCCTTATTCTTGAGGTACAATGCTGCTTTTCGAAGTCTTTTGACAGCAACTTTCGCTGCTTTTCTGTTTCTGACACGAGAGACATCGGCATTTCTCCTGATATGTTCCCGCCTCAGGAACAGAACAACCAGAAATGCAAAAAATGAAAACAGGTATCCATAGTAAAATGAGCGTTTTGTCAGGATCAGATTACCCGGTCCGATTATCTTACCCGGGCTTGATTTAATAAATCGGATATCCTTTCCAATATATTGAACATCCTCTTTGGATACTCCACCGTACACGGTTACTCCACTACCCTGATCAGCTCCCTTCCTGGCATAAAAATGGAATTCCTTCGTCGTAAGTGTTTCGTAGGCACCTTTGGAAGTATTAAAAAAGGAATAGGATACTGGTGGGATGGTAAAATCCCCATAATGACGTGGTATAAGCAGAAAATCAAAGCTTTTCTGCCCGGAACTGCCGTTAGTCCCGTTTTTAATATCGTCAGTAACCTTCGGGTCGTACACTTCCACATCAGGTGGCAGCTTTAGTCCCGGTGCGGCAGCAATCTTGAGATTTCCGCTTCCGGAAACGGTAATTTTGAAATTCACTGCATCATTTACATTAACGGTATCCTTGCTGAGAACAGCTTTCAGATCAACCTTTCCCACAATGCCTGAGAAATCAGGAGGCTGGACCCCGGGCAATGGTTTAACTTTTACTTTGACCATCCTGCTTGCCACAGCTTTAGGTATCGTCTGATAGGATGAGAAGAAATCGCCGAAAAAGGGATCGGAACGCGCTGATTTCTGCTGGATGAGAACAGTTATACGGACAGGGTCTATTTCAATATCACCTGTTATCTGAGGATAGAGTAAAAAACTCTGGACGATACCTGTCCCATAGATCGTACCATTAATATTTTCCTGCCTGAGCGATGTCAGGGGGGGTGTGGCAATATCTGATTTAAGAAAACCTTCAAAAGACGGATACTTGATCTCGTTAATACCTGAGAGGTTAACCTTTGTAAATATCTTGACTGTTGCTACCACATGTTCCCCCAGATATATCTCATTACGGTTAAGGGAAAGGTTTACAAAAACATCTTCATCTCCTCCCCCGACACTGGCATTATCGTCCGTAGCAGTGTTGCCTGAAGCGGCGTTTTGCGGCTGTGATGAGTCACTGATCACTTCTATATAAAGGGAATCTGAAGTATAAGTATTCTTTTTAAGACGGAATGTAGCTGGTGGGATCACAAATTTACCAACCTTCACAGCCTGCAGATAGTATGCATAACTGTACGAGGTCTGATTTGACATCTTTCCGTTAATGATCTGTGTACTTGAGCTGTATGAAGTCTGTGGTCCCATTAATTTATAAAATCCCTCAAATGACGGAGCTGAAAATTCTCCCCCGCCTGTATTTACTGACCAGGTAATGTTAAATTGCTGGCCCTCCCTTACAACTTCAGGATAATCCGCTGTTATATTAACATCCTGGCTTTCAGCTGTGAATGCTATCAGAAAAATAATATGGAACAGTAAGCATTTCTTCATTTCCACCTCTGCGATTTACCAGTTCTTAACGGTTCTGACCTTAGCCTTTGCTGCCCTGGCAAGTTTGACTTTTTCCTGCACCTTTTTTTCATCGTTTGCCATTGCGTTCAGCAGTCTCTCGGCGTCTTCCTTTGAAATGCTCTGCTGCTGCTGATTCTGCTGTTGTTGTTGATCCTGCTGCTGTTGCTGGTTTTCCTGGCCCTTTTGCTGATCGTTTTCCTTGTTTTGCTGATCTTTGTTCTGGTCCTCCTTATTATCCTTATTTTCCTGGTTATCCTTATTTTGCTGCTGTTGTTGCTGTTGTTTGAGCAGATCCTGAGCATATGCCAGGTTATATTTTGCTTCGGGATTATCCGGATTCAGCCTAAGGGAATTTTTATAAGCTTCAATACTCTCTTTGATCTTATCAGCCATGAGTAACGAATTCCCCAGGTTGTACATGCCGGCAGATTTCTTTTCCCGTTCTTCATTCCTGTTTACATTATCACTGAATTGTTTTCCGGCATCTTCATACTTTTCCTGTTTATACAGCGCATCTCCAATATTAAAAAGGGCATCAGGCGATTCCGTATTTTTATCAATTGCTCTCCTGTATTCCACTTCAGATTCGGGGAAGTTACCTTTACTGAATTCCTTGTTGCCCTGTCTTATATATTTCTTATCTGACTGTGCAAATATAGTGGCAGTCGATACAAGTAACAGAGATACCACCATGCAGCCAGCACGATAGTCTTTCAATATGATACGCATAATATTCATAATAAACGGTCCAATAAATTACAACTTAAATTTAAACAATCTGATATCAGCCAGCTTCCTGTTCTTGCGATCCATGATAATAAAGTCAAACAGGAGCAGAAATATACTGATTGCGGCAAATATCTGAAATTGATCATTATATTCCGTATATACCGAACTTTCAAGTTCCTGTTGCTTCATTTTCCGTATCTCACCGAATACCTGGTCAAGTCCGATATTTGAATTACTTGCCCTGACATAATTGCCATTCGTACTTATGGCAATTTTCTTCAGGATATCCTCATCAAGTTTGGTTATCACTGTATTACCATCAGAATCTTTAAGGTATTCTTTTCTCCCGCCTGTCATGACAGGAACAGGTACACCCTCTGTTGAACCTATCCCTATTGTATGTATTACGATCCCGGCTTTCACTGCATCGCCGGCATCTTTCAAAGGATCATCTTCGTGATTTTCCCCGTCAGTAATAATTATCATTGCCTTGCTCTTTCCTTCTCCGGGAGTGAACGATCTTATACCCAGCTGTATGGCCGAGCCAATTGCTGTACCCTGTTTTGGCACCATTGCCGGGCTTATTGTTGAGAGGAACATCTTTGCCGACACATAATCTGTCGTAACAGGGATCTGTGTGTACGCGTCACCTGCAAAGACGATCAACCCTATCTTGTCATTATCAAGATTATCAACCAGGCGTGATATTGCCTGTTTTGCCCTGGTAAGCCTGTTGGGTTGAATATCTTCTGCAAGCATTGAATTACTGACATCGAGAGCTATAATTACCTCAACACCCTGTCTTTTTATATCTTCTATCTTTGATCCATACTGGGGACGTGCGAGCATAATTATACCTGCCGACAAAGCTGCAAGCTGCAGAATAAACTTTATAAGCGGTCTTATGGCAGAAAGTTCCGGAAGCAGACCTCCGACAAGCTTTGCATCGCCAATGCGTTTCAGGGCCCTTTTTTTTCTTACACTATTTAATATATATAGTATTATTGCCACTGGCAGGAACAGCAAAAGGTATAAATAATCGGGATATGCAAATCTGAATAACTGCATTATACTTTTTTTAAGTTAAGTTCCTGAATATAGTATTACGCAGGAGTAATTCAAGTACCAGCAGGCAAAAACCGATCAGGGCAGGGATAAAATATTTCTCTTCCTTCCTGCTGAATTGCCTGACATCTATCCTGGACTTCTCTAGCTGGTCAATTTCTCCATAGACCTGAACAAGCTTATCATTATCTGTTGCCCTGAAATACCTCCCACCCGTTTTCCCGGATATGTCCCTGAGTATTGCTTCGTCAATCTCCACCGGCATATCCTGGTATTGTACCCCAAACGGAGTCTGAACAGGATATGGCGCCATTCCCTGGGTACCTACACCGATAGTGTATACTCTTATGCCGAATGTTTTTGCTATGTCGGCTGCTGTGGCAGGAGCGATCTCCCCCCTGTTATTAACACCGTCGGTCAACAGTATTATAACTTTGCTTTTTGCTTCAGAATCTTTGATCCTGTTAACGGCAGTTGCCAGTCCGTTACCAATGGCAGTACCATCTTCTATCATGCCACTCTGTATTTCGCGAAGCAGGTTGATGAGCACTGCATGATCGGTTGTTAGCGGGCACTGAGTGAAGCTTTCTCCACTGAATACAACCAGCCCTATCCTGTCGTATGGTCGTCCCGAGATAAATTCGGTAGCAACATTTTTCGAAGCTTCCAGCCTGTCGGGTTTGAAGTCCCGGGCAAGCATACTTCCCGAGATATCCAGTGCAAGGACGATATCAATGCCTTCTGTTGATACATCCTGGAATCTGTCGGTGGCCTGGGGACGTGCCAGAACCACTATCAACAGGCTCAGCGCCAGTAGACGGAAAGCAAAGAGGATATGACGGAGATAATGTCTGAATGTTCTTCCTGCTCCGGCAAATTGTTGCAGACCCGGGATCCTCATTGATGCGGTTGCTTTATGCTGTTTAAGAACATAAAACGCTATCATTGCAGGTATAATTACCAGCAGATAAAGAAACAGCGGTTCCGCAAAAGTTATTCCATTCATTTTTCAGCCTCCCCCTCTTTCTCTTTTTCACCATCATCATCATTTGCAACCTTTTCGGCTTTAGTTGCAAGGACAAAATCCCAGGAACTCTGAAAATGATCCTCATTCTCTGACGGTTCAGGTTTGTATTTTGCAAACTTAACCAGGTCAGCACCAAGCAGGACAGTTTGCAGGCGCATATATGAATCATCCTTCTTAAAGCCCGTCCTGACAAGTGCTTCAAGAGTTTCAGCCGTTGTCATCTCAAGGGAATACACTCTAAACCTGTTTTCAAGGTAACGCCGTAAAATTTCAGTGAGCCGGGTATAATAATTTTTCACCTCCCCTTTCTGCCATAACTG
>CAYQBZ010000068.1:0-11918 GCA_964415855.1 uncultured Rikenellaceae bacterium | reverse complement strand
CGTCCGCCTTCCTGGGCATCGAGATATATTATGGTAATTGGTTCAACCGTACCCGGAACAGTTATATAATCATTGAACTGACCTTCAGTCACGGTCTCAATTATCAGCTTCTCTTTATCCACCTTATAGGTAGAGGTACGGTCGGCAAAAAATGCCATATAGAACAGAGCTATCATAGCAATTCCGATTGCTATATAGCCAATATGTTTCTTCTGAAGACCTTTTTTCTTTTCAATAGGTTTATCCATTCTTTCAACTGGGGTATCCATTTCTGTGTGTTTTATATTATTTACTTCTATTATCTTTTATTCATTTAACTTGTTCGGATGATGGTCGTGCAGGTAGAGACATTTTTTTCAGTTAAGCAGGTTTTCATATTCACCTGTGGAGTAGAACTGAATTGTAACCTTCATGATAAGCAGCTGCAGCTTTGTCCTGAGCGCTTCAGTCTCAGCAACAAAAAGTGTTGTCTTTGCTGCTGAGTAGTCGGTTACATCGACGAGGCCGGCTTCGAATTTCTTCTCAACAGAATCAAATGATTTCATATTATATTCATAATTAGCTTCTGCTGCAGCAGATTCATCTTTACCACGGTTATAGTTAAGACAGGCATTTTCTATTTCGGTATAGAGATTGTTTTTCTCCAGTTCCAGTCGGAGCTCATTGTCATTGTTTTTAAGCTTTGCGAGCCTTATGGTTCTGCCTGTGGTATACCTGTTAAAAATAGGTACACTCAACGACATGTAAATTGCCTGGCTGTTATTGTTTTTAAGCTGGGTTGAGAACGCCTGTTGTTCTGCAACTCCCTCACTTATTACTTTATAATATCCGGTATATATTGCTCCGCCAACGGAAAGGCTCGGTGAAATAGCTCCTTTAGCAGCTGCGACCTGTTTCCTTGAAGCATTTAGTTCATATTCAATAGCTTTCAGCCTTGGAAGCGTTTGTGCAGCGATATGGTAAATGCTGTCAATACTGAAGCTTCTGTCTGTAATAAGGATATTATCAAGCTCCGGGATCACAATGTCGAAGTCTGAACCCGGTTCGAGCTGGAGCATCTGTTTTAGTGTAGTAAGGGCTACACTAGTTGTGTTCTGCGCAACTGTATAGGCTAACCTGTCAGCCGAAACCTGGCTTTCCATTTCGTATTGCTTCGATAATGCCTCCTTGCCAGTTTCCACCATTTTACGGATGCGGAAAAGCTGTTTTTCTGAAAGGTCGAGCTGCATTTTAGAAGCATCTTCACGACCCCTGGAATAGAGTACCTGGTAGAACTGACCCATAATATCAATAATAAGGGCGTTACGGGCGATCTTTTCTGATTCCAGTCCGGCTTTCAGCATGAACTTATTGGCAGCAATTGAGTTAAGTGTGGCAAATCCGTTAAACAGGTTGATGTTAGTGTTTAATGAGTAGGAATTGCTAAGGTTCTGTTTGAATGTTATAAGGTTGGTCACAGGGTCAATTGATCTACCAAATCCCACGCGTGCGTCAGATCCGAAATTAAGAGAAGGCAACAGGTCCATCTTTGCTTTAAGGAGGCTGGTCTCTGTATTCTCAGTCTGCAGTCTCTGCCGCCTCAGTCCAATATTATTTGTGACGGCGTACGTAATACAATCTTCAAGTGTCCATTTTTTCTCCTGGGCTGATATTTCCTGGAAGCATAAGATAAATAACAGTGCAGCTATCCAAAATATTCTTTTCATTTTTCTTTAATTCGTTTCTGTTTCGGACCTTATATGCCAAAAAAGGTGCCAGAATTATAACTATCATAATATCACTAATATAATTATAAGGACCACCTGCGTGGTGTATAAATATTAGACAGTAGCATGTGTGAAAATATTACATTCATTAATATTTCGATTTGGTATTCATAATAATCAGATTTTTGTATGTTTGTTGTTACAGAAACGATACTATGACACAATTCAGCCGCCGCAATTTTCTGAAAACCTCCATAATGGGAGGATTAGCTGCATCTTATATCAATCCTGTCGATACGCTGGTCAGCCTTGTCAGGCAGGAAGAAGCTGCAGCACGTGTAGCTCTTACAACCGGAGATAACAGGGCCGACCTTGCTTTCCGGGCGCTTCAGCCATTCTCGAAGGAGATAGCCAATGCCATTGGTAACAAACGTGTTATTCTTAAGCCAAATAATGTATGCATAGATATTCAGTTGTGTGCCACTCATGTGGATACGCTTGAGGGAGTGCTGGAATTCCTGAAGTCAATAAGGAAGACAGGCAATGTTGTTATTGCAGAATCTGCTGCCAACGGGCCAACACTTGATGGGTTCAGTAATTATGGTTATATGAGCCTGCTCTCGAAATATCCCGTGAAGTTTATCGATCTCGATCAGCAGCCATATGAGATACTGTATGTTTTTGATGAAAAGGATTTCAGACCTCATGCGATACGTGCCTCTAAAACCCTTCTCGATCCCGACTCGTACATTGTTTCTGTGGCCCGTATGAAAACCCATGACAGGATAGTAGCCACCTTATCGCTTAAGAATATTGTACTTGCTGCTCCTATCAAGGATATTGGTTATGCATGGGGCCCAACCAGGAAGCCCGGGACAGTTATTGACAAACCAATCGTTCATGGCAGTGGTTACAGGGGAACAAACTATAATATCTACACATTGTCGAAGCAATTGCATCCGCATCTTTCGCTTATCGACGGTTTTGAGGGTATGGAGGGTAACGGTCCCAACAATGGAACACCCGTTGATCACAGGGTTTGTGTTGCCAGTACCGACTGGCTTGCAGCCGATCGTGTTGCAGTTGAACTGATGGGCATCGATTTTGCCAATGTGGGTTATCTCAACTATTGTGCTCAGACGGGGGGAGGTATTGCTGATCTCAAAAGGATCGAGATAATAGGGGAGACTATAAGCGATCACATAAAGCCTTATAAACTGCACAGAAACATTGAGGCACAGCTGGTCTGGAAGAATCCTGTCTAGATTTATTGGAAATATGCAGGGTATTTTGTAATTTTGGTTAGCCTGTTTTATTATGTGGTTCGCTAATAAATTAGTCTGACTATGAAAAAGGACTATTTTATACTGGAATTAATAAAGAGCCCCCCGTTTTTATTATTTATCATCATTGCCCTGCTGATAGTTTTGGGAATAATATTGACTAATCATCACGAGAATGTAGTTAAGATGAAAGAGAATGTACTATATGTTGCACCAACACCAACAGAATAAAGCAGGTGATTCAATATTCAAGGTCAGCTTTTCTCATTAACGGGACATTTATCCTTTCAATGTTCCCTTATGTTTCATGTGTACATAAGAGCAATAAACAGGTTGCTGAGACCTTACCTAATATCATTCTTATCAATATAGATGACATGGGCTGGCGCGATGTCGGATTCATGGGATCGGAATACTATGAAACACCTAATATCGACAGACTTGCCCGGCAGGGAATGATCTTTAACCAGGCATATGCAGCAGCTTCGAATTCTGCCCCGAGCAGGGCCTGCATGATGACAGGCCAGTGGACTCCCCGCCATGGCATTTATACAGTTGACAATTCAGACAGGGGAAAAAGCAGGGACCGTAAAGTTATACCAGTAAAAAACATTACATATCTCACAGACACAATTTCAATATTTCCGGAGTTATTAAAGAAGGCCGGCTATACCACCTGCCATGCCGGGAAATGGCATCTGACGGATGATCCCCTGCTCCGTGGATTTGATGTGAATATAGGAGGTTCACATGCAGGAAACCCGGGGAGCTATTATCCTCCTTATAAGAATGTGCCTCTTGATCCTCCCAGCGATGACTATTACCTTACCAACCTGATAATGGATCTTACGCTTGGTTTCGTTAGTTCTGAACAAACTGAACCATTTTTCCTTTACTATTCGCCCTATGCTGTTCATTCACCTATACAGCCTGTAAAAAGTCTCTTATCAAAGTACGCGGACAAAGCTGCCTGGAACGGACAAAATAATGCCAGGTATGCAACCATGGTAGAAAACCTTGATACACAGATTGGCAGGTTAATAAGCCTGCTTGACAGTACGGGACTGTTAGAGAATACTTTTATAATATTCATTTCTGACAACGGAGGTGTATATAACACCACAAAGCAGTGGCCCTTACGAGCAGGCAAAGGATCCTACTATGAGGGAGGTATCCGAGAACCTATGTTTGCATACTGGAAGGGGAAGATTGAACCGGGAACAACCTCTGATGTTCCGATGACAAACATAGATTTCTTTCCTACCATCATGGAAGCTGCAGGAATTGAATTACCTGAAGGGAAGGTTCTGGACGGGCAGAGCATCCTTCCGGTGATGACCGGCAAAGGTACAATCGGGGAAAGGGCCTTATTCTGGCACTTCCCGGTTTACCTTGAAGGCGGCAACAGGGAAACCCAGGATACCATTTTCAGAACACGACCCGGTTCAGCGCTCAGATCGGGTGACTGGAAATTAATTCAGTACTTTGAGAATAACGACATTGAATTATATAATTTAGCAAACGACATTGGAGAAAAGAAGAACCTGGCTGAGACAAATCCGGAGAAAGCTGCAGAATTGCTTGATGTTCTTGAAAAATGGAGAGAACAGACCCATGCTCCTGTTCCTGCAGAGCTGAATCCGGAGTATGAACAAAAATAGGAATACCATGAAATTGAAAAGCAGATATTTAATTACCGGTTCCCTGACGGGATTACTAAGCATAAATGCTTGTGCGGCTCAAAAAGCCGTTGCTAAACCAAACTTTGTCCTGATCGTAGCGGATGATCTGGGCTTTGGCGACCTGGGATTTCATGGGAGTAAGCAAATTCCAACACCTAACATCGACCGTCTTGCCGCCAGCGGAATCAATTTCACCCAGGGATACGTGTCAGCTCCAGTGTCCAGCCCGTCGAGAGCCGGATTGATGACAGGAAGGTACCAGGTCAGTTTCGGTTATGATAACAACCTTGGAGAGAACCAGCCGGGCTTTGACGAAAATTACGCAGGACTTCCTGTAACAGAAAAGACTATTGCCACCAGGCTTAAATCTCTGGGATATGTCACCGGTTTAATTGGAAAATGGCACCTTGGGCAGAAACCACAGTTTCATCCGTTAAAAAGAGGTTTTGATGAGTTTTGGGGTTATACCGGGGGAGGGCATGATTATTTCCAGACGGCACCGGATGGGCAGGGTTATCTCGTTCCCATAGAGTGTAACTATAAAACTCCTCAGCTATTAACTTACATTACTGATGATAAGGGTACTGAGTGCGTTGGGTTCATCCGACGTCATAAAAATGAACCATTTTTCCTGTATGCCTCCTTTAATGCTCCCCATACCCCCCTGCAGGCTACCGAAGCAGACCTTGAGCGGTTCAAAAATATCAGCGATGAGAAAAGACGCAAATATTGCGCCATGGTCTACCGTCTTGATGTTAACGTTGGTCGCATTTTAAAAGCCATTGAGGAAGAGGGTCTTACAGAAAACACACTGATAGTTTTCATAAGTGACAATGGAGGTCCCGTAGATTCCAACGCATCCATAAATGCACCGCTTAACGGTCAGAAAGGGATACTTCTTGAGGGTGGTATAAGGGTACCGTTCCTAATGAGCTGGAAAGGAACCCTCCCACAGGGTATAACATATGAAAAACCGGTTATCTCACTTGACCTGACTCCTACATTTATTGAAGCTGCAGGAGGATTGATCGCCGAGGCTGACAAGCTTGACGGAGTTAACCTTATACCGTATATAACCGGCAAAACAGGTGCTGCGCCACACGATTTAATGAACTGGAGGTTTACAATAAGTGCTGCTATTCGCGAAGGTGACTGGAAACTGGTCAGGCTGCCCGACAGGCTTCCGATGCTGTATAACCTGGATTCCGACCTGTCTGAACAGAATGATGTCTCCATGCAAAACCTGGAGAGGACAAAGAGCATGCTGAAAAAGCTGGGCCAGTGGGATGTGAGACTGCCTCATCCGGTATTCCTTGAAGGAGCTGTCTGGAAGAGCCGGCAGCTGGATCTTTATGATGCCAGCTACCCTCTTGTTCAACCCAGGTAGTACATCAGCCATATACTGAATTAATCAACAAAAATAATATGTCATTATCAAAAATTATTGTACCATCGCTGGCCGTCTCAACAGTCCTGGCTTCCTGTTCGGGAAGTGGAAGCCTGAAAAAACAGGATCCTTCATCACTTAAAAAACCAAACATTCTCTGGATAACAATTGAAGATACTTCACCCCAGTTTATTGGCTGTTATGGCAATAGGGATGCAAGTACCCCGGTTATCGACAGGCTGGCAGGAGAAGGTGTCAGGTTCACAAATGCATTCTCAACAGGTACTGTAAGTTCTCCCAGCCGCTCATGTATTATTACCGGGATAAAGACCTACAAGACAGGAACGGGTAATCACCGGAGTAATTATCCCATACCTGACTATGTGAAAGGATTTCCATATTACCTGAAAGAGCAGGGTTATTACACTACCAACAATGCAAAAACCGATTATAATGTTGCCAATCCCGGTGCGTTTACAAAAGAGGCATGGAATGAAAGCTCGAATAAGGCGGGCTGGTGGAACCGTAAACCTGGTCAGCCATTCTTTGCAGTTTTTAACTATAATGAATCGCACCAGTCAAGGACAATGACGCAATCATACCAGTGGTATCTTGAGAATGTATTTGATCAGCTCCCGGAAGCAGACAGGATAGCCGACAGCGATTTTGAGATGCCTCCGATTTATAATGACAGTCCTGAGATGCGAAAACAGTTTGCCAGGGTATATAATTCAATAAAACTTACGGATAATGAAATTGGGAAATTGCTTGGTCGGCTCGAAAAGGATCATTTACGCGACAGTACCATCATTTTCTTTTATGCCGACCACGGTGAGGGCGAACCGCGAGGGAAGACCAATGGTATTAACTTTGGGTACCGTGTTCCCTTTGTGATCTGGTTCCCGGAGATGTACAAGCAGTTGTCGCCCTGGGGGACAGGTGGAATAGTTACAGACGAAATGATTGATTTCGAGGATCTTGCACCGAGTGTGATAGCTCTTGCCGGCGGAAAGGTTCCTGAATATATGACAGGAAGAATTTTAATGGGCGACAAACGTTCGAAGAAAGCCGATCATCTTGTATTATCGGCCGACCGTTCTGATAATGGCATTGACATGGTAAGGACTGTTACAGACGGGAAATTTGTCTATTCACGGAACTTCATGCCTTTCATGCCAGAGGTCAGGTACATCCGCTATATGGAAATAGGAGAGATAAAACAGCAGATGCGGAAAGAACTTCTTGAGAATAAGCTTGATCCTTTACAGAAAAGTATTTTCGAGGACCGTCCGCCTGAGTTTCTCTTCGATATTGAAAACGATTTATGGGAAACGAAGAACCTGGTTTATGATCCTGAATATAAGAGTGTTCTGAACCGTATGAGAAGCATGCTCAAAAAGGAAATGCTCCAGGCGAGAGATGTGTTAATGCTTCCCGAATATGAAATAGGGCTTATCTCAGAAAGCAGCACTCCGTATGAATTTCGTTTGGACAATGATAGGTATCCTGTTGAGGATATATATGAAGCTGCCTCGCTGGCAGGATTCCGGAACGAGCAGATCGCTGCCCGGCAGATAAAGTTGCTGAAGGATCCGGACAGGATTATCCGTTACTGGTCTGTTATCGGGCTGAGGTCGCAGACTCCTGGTAATCTGATGCCTTATTACAGGGATATCGCTAATGCCATGAGTGATGAGTATCCGCCGGTTGCAATTACAGCAGCTGCAATTATATGGCAGGCATCCGGTGACCAAAATGCTGAGGAGACACTCAAGAGGTATTGTGCAAGTGAAAACATGGATCTGGCGCTTATGTCAATTAACTACCTGCTTTATACGGATAACAAGGAGCCATTCATAGATACTATCAGGTCGGTTCATGAGATGGAAGGAAGAAATTATAATGTGAAAGCGGCATGCATGGATTTCCTGGGTAGTCTCGGCCTGGTTCCAAATAACACAGATTTCGCCGAATAACTCCGGGATGAGAATGTCCTAATAATTACTATATTGCATCTGAACAACGCCGGACCTAGCAATATGGTAATATTTCTTAGCATTTCGCTGAATTTTGATTATCTGCCATTACTTGTAATTGTCGGGCTGGCCTGGGTCATCCCGATGGGATTATCAGTTCTCAGGATCAAGCGTGTCCCGTCTGTAATAGCGGAGATCTTCCTGGGATATTTTGCAGGAAGGATACTCCTTCCTTATATCAGTCCCGAAAGTCTGAATATCCTGGAATTCCTTGCTCTTTCTGGCTTTATCTTTCTTATGTTCCTCAGCGGACTTGAGATAGATATGGATAAGGTAGTGCTTTCATTTCCCAGAAAGCTGAAAAATTATTCGAGGATAATAACAAATCCGCTTGTCATTGCCATTGTGTATTTCTGCCTTACAATTATTCTGTCATATATAGCTGCTGTGCTTTTATCATATTTAATCGATATACATAACAAATGGTATTTCTCACTTATAATGGTCACTACTTCAGTGGGTATAATCCTGCCGGTCATTAAATCAAGGGGTGAGGTATCTGGAGCTTACGGGCAGATGATGATATTAATTGCTGCAGTGGCCGATATAGTAAGTATCATACTCTTCACCTTCACAGCCTATATCCTGAAGAATGGATTAAAGCTGGAAATTACCTTTATCCTGTTCCTGTTTGCATTCTTTTACATTTTGTACCGGTTGGGGAATAAAGTATGGAACACATCCCCCCTGAAAAAAATCTCTTTCCAGTTATCCCACGCTGCGAGCCAGCTGAGTATCCGTGGTACAATATTCCTTATACTGATATTTGTTGTTATAAGCCAGTTCATAAGTCCTGAAGTGATCCTCCTGGGCGCTTTCTTAAGCGGAATTCTTCTGTCATTATTTCTTCATAAGGGCAGATCTCTGCTGCTTATTAAACTTGACGGTATGGGTTATGGTTTTTTCATCCCGATCTTCTTTATAATGGTAGGTGTTAAGTTTGATCCTTTGGCCCTTAAGGAGTTTGAAGTCACCCTTGTCCCGTTCCTCTTTATACTGCTTACCTTACTTTTTATCATCAAGCTGATCCCAGCCTTCCTTTTAAGGAAACAGTTTGGAACAAGAAAGGCAATATCGGCAGGATTCTTATTATCCTCAAGGCTGAGCCTTATCATAGCTGCCTCGGCAATCGGACTTGAGCTTGGTGTGATAACCCCCGGTATCAACGCAAGTTTTATAATAATGGCTGTCGCAACCTGTTTCATCGGACCTGTGTTGTATAATTCAATCAATGTGAAGGACACGCAGCCCTGGGATAAAACTATTATAGTAGGTGGCAGCAGCAAGGGAGTTCTCCTGGCCAGACGCCTCAATATTCATGGAAAGACCTCTGTTATTGTGGAGTCGGAGGAGAGCAGGTATAAAGATCTTCATTCAAAAGGATTAAACGTTGTACTGTCCGATGGTCTCGATCCGGCGACATATGATTCCCTGAAGCTCACAGCTTCCAATTATGTTGTGGTGGAAACGGGTTCTGATGATATCAACATCCGGGTATGTGAGTTGCTTAGGAGAGTGTGCAAACACGAGAAGATAATATCAATGGCCAATAAGCAATTTGTGGAGCAGCAGCTAAAACGGCTCGATGTGGAGACTATTGATGTTAGAAGGGTTATGGCAACTACCATCGAAACGCTTATTGTAAGACCAACCACATACCATGCAATGGTAGAAACATATGAACATTTCAGTGTTGAGGAGATCACTATAACGAATCCTTCCGTTGATGGACATCAGGTTAAGGATGTACCGTTCCATAAGGACGCAATACTTATAATGGTAAAAAGAGGTACAAATCTGTATATTCCTCACGGGGAGACCTACCTGAAGACAGGTGACACGCTTAATATTTTCGGAACCGGAACAGCACTTGAAATTACCAGGCAGATGCTGGCTTAAAATATCAGTGTGCCAGCATTACTGCAAGCCTGATCGCCTCAACCATGCTCTCCTCACGGGCTATGCCTTTCCATGCGATGTCGAATGCAGTCCCATGATCCACGGAGGTCCTTATGAACGGAAGTCCGACAGTCACGTTAACTCCACTGTTAAAACCCAGTAGTTTTAAAGGAATATGTCCCTGGTCATGGTACATGGCTACCACTATATCATATTTCCCGTTAACTGCCTGTAAGAAAACCGTGTCGGGTGGCAATGGTCCTTCGACGCTGATGCCCTTTTCTTTCATACGGGTAATGGCCGGAATGATCTCCCTCTGCTCCTCATCACCGAATAATCCGTTTTCCCCTGCATGAGGATTAAGACCGGCAACAGCAATTCTCGGCTTTTCAGCTCTGAGCTTTTTCATAATGCCATTTGCCATCTCTATCACTTTCTCGATCCTTTCCCTTTTAAGTCCTTTGATAGCTTCCAGTAATGATATATGGGTAGAAACATGTATTACACTCAATTTACTGTCGTGCAGGAACATTGCAAAGTCGCTTGTGTCCGTTAGAGAAGCTAATATTTCAGTATGACCCGCGTACCTGTGTCCGGCCAGATGCAGAGCTTCTTTGTTCAGGGGTGCGGTTACAATGGAATCGATATAACCATTAGCAGCCAGCTCAACAGCTTTTCTTATGCATAAAAAAGCTGCGTTACCTGAAGCAATCTGTATTTCCCCGGGTTTAAACAGGTCCATGTCAACTAATTGCAGATCAAGGATGTTAAGGATACCGGTACAGTAGCGGCATTCAAGCGGATCAATGACTCTTTTAAGTCCGAATGATTTTATATTTAGCATCTTATGAGATGCAAGCATCACGTTGTAATCACCAATTACAAATATTCTTAAGCTGTTTATACTGCTTTTTTCAAAGCTCCTGAGTATGATCTCGGGCCCGACACCGGAGGGATCCCCCATTGTCAGGCCTATTGTTGTTCTTTCAGATCCGGTCATTTTCTTTACCTGTTTCTCAGAAAGTTTAAAATCCGGAATATCGCATCCTCATTTCCAAAACCTCCGGCTTTTGAAACTACTGTTATATGTTTGTACTTTTCTTCAGTAAAATAGCCGTAAGGCACACCGGGTAATATTTCGTCCCTGATTACCGTACCTGAAATACCGAGGCATTCCGCAGCTTTAATCAGGGTATCTCCGCCAGTGAAAAGTATCCCTCCGATGTTTGTCTCGCGTATTACATACCCGGCAATCTCTCCGAAAAAGGATGCAATACTATCGCTTACCCGGAAGTGGTCCATGCCGTGCTCCAATCCTTTTTCAAAGCTCTTTTCAACAGTCTCCTTCGATTGGACGCTTCTTACTATAATATCTTCACCTCTTCCTGAAGATTCTCTGATCATACCGGTTATCCTTTTACGTTCCTGTTTCTTCCCGCCGGCCAGTATCCTGTCAACATCAATATCAATAACAGTCACAGTCATATTTTTACGTGCATAATTCACCTGCTGCCGCGTTGCCTCACTCGCGCTTCCTGCAAGGATAATGTTACTTCGTTTTCTTTTTCTGATATTAAAATACTCTGGAAGGTGCTCTGCAAGGCCTGATGAACCGGCGCACAATATCTTTTCACCGGCAGATGTTACAGCTGACGCTATTAAATCCAGATCATTGTTTGTCTGTGCATCGATAACTATCAGTTGAATTCCTCCGGATATCAGCTCCTGCAATTTTTTTACCAGGCTTTCCCTGCCTGATGAAACAGTATCGTAATTTATTACTCCGGCTCTTTTGTTAGTCTGGACCGACAGCAGTGCCGGGATGTATGATTCTTTTACAGGCGTTTTCGGATCCCCTGATGTTTCAGTTTCTGCCAGTGGTATTCCGTTTACAAGCACATTACCATCTGCTGTTGTCCTTCCGT
>CAYQBZ010000067.1:11660-11922 GCA_964415855.1 uncultured Rikenellaceae bacterium | reverse complement strand
TGACATAGTGAAAGTAAAAGCCAGAACCTACCTGATCTATGAGAACATAGTAAAAGGTAAGCTCTCTCCACTTCCGGGGGCAATAGCATTTGTTCATAAATGCAGCGCCATGGGACTGAAACTTGCACTGGCCACAAGCGCCGACAGGATAAAAATGGAGGTAAATCTGAAGGAGATAGGACTTTCACATAGTACCTTCAGCGCAGTTATCACAGGCCAGGATGTTGAGAAGAAAAAGCCCTCTCCAGATATTTACGTAATG
>CAYQBZ010000067.1:4603-11650 GCA_964415855.1 uncultured Rikenellaceae bacterium | reverse complement strand
GTAATGGCAGCACATAACCTGGGCCTTGAACCAAATGAATGCCTGGTTGTTGAAGATGCCATAAGCGGTATCAGGGCAGGAAAAGCGGCCGGATGCAGATGCGTGGCAATAACTTCATCATTCAGTGCCGCCGAACTTAAGGAAGCAGACTGGATATGCAAATCTTTGCTTGATGTACCGGAAGATGTGTTAATATGGTAAGTTGGCTGCAGATTTTTTTAAATAATAATAACTAACTTTTGAAGATATGGTTTACAGGACGCTTGGACAATCAGATATTAAGGTCTCTGAAATTGCCTTCGGAGCATGGGCCATAGGAGGATGGATGTGGGGCGGAGCCGATTCCGGTGATGCGATAAAAGCTATTGAGACTGCGATGGACCATGGTATGACTACCATAGATACAGCAGCAGTTTACGGTTTCGGATTAAGTGAGGAACTGACAGGAAAGGCAATTAAAGGGAAACGGTCAGATGTACAGATACTTACAAAATTCGGACTTACCTGGAATGAAAAGAAGGGTGAGTTCTACTTCACTTCTAAGGATAATTCGGGTATGAAGGTCGATATCTACCGCTATGCCTCAAAGGAACAGGTCCTCAAAGAATGCGATCGAAGCCTGAAACGCCTGGGCACCGATTTTATCGATCTCTACCAGATCCACTGGTCTGATCCTACAACACCCGTTTCAGAAACCATGGAAGCCCTTGAGATACTTATTAAGAAGGGAAAAATAAGGGCAGGCGCAGTTTGCAACTATTCACTCCCACTGATGAGAGAAGCCGTAAAAACATTCACAATAGCTTCAAACCAGGTTCCCTACAGCATGGTTAACAGGGCAATAGAAGAGGAAGTGGTCCCCTACTGTATTGAAAATAACATCGGTATCCTTGCCTACAGCCCTCTGCAAAGAGGCCTTCTGACAGGAAAGATTAAAAAGGGACATAAATTCAAAGATGGGGATACCAGGCCTTCCACAATATATTTCAGGGAGCCCAACCTTGCCCGGATACTTAAGCTTACCGGCGATCTTAAGCAGATTGCCGACGAGATGAACGTTACTCTTTCCCAACTGGTTATTAACTGGACCTTACAACAGCCGGGAATTACATGCGTACTGGCCGGCGCCAGGAACCCGGCCCAGGTCCTTGACAATGTGAAAGCATCGGAATTCCGGCTGTCGCAGGAGGATATCAGCAGAATAAATGAACTCCTTTCCAACATTGCAATAGAAACAAAGCTATAGGATAATGAAGAATTTTCTCTCCGGTTTCCCTCCGATTGATGTACTGAAAAAAGAAATGAAAGACCTTGCTCTCCCTGGGGTACGTGAGGTGAACGGGCATATACATACACCATATTCATTCAGCGCATTTTCTGATCTCGAAACGGCTTTTTCAATGGCCCGCGACGAAAAGATAGCTGTACTGGGCATAAATGATTTTTATGTAACGGATGGTTACGAGGCTTTTCATAAGAGTTGCCTCGAAAACAGGATCTTTCCACTGTTCAATATTGAGTTTATAGGCTTAATGAAAACAGAACAGAGAAAAGGTATCAGGATAAACGATCCAAATAATCCGGGCAGAATATATTTCAGCGGGAAAGGACTTGACTATCCCTTTCAGACAGGCTGGATACAGAGGAGACAACTTAGGAAGGTCATCAGGGAGAGCCAGGAACAGATAAAAGCTATGATCATAAAGCTCAATAGCCTGATGGAGCAGTATAATCATTCATTCAGACTCTCCTATGAAGAGATCAGACAGAGATATGCCCACGAACTGGTCAGGGAACGTCACATAGCTAAAGCCTTGAGGATACTCGCTGAAGAGAATTTCGATACTCCCGCGGATCAGATCGTCTTCCTGGAGACACTATACGGAGGTAAAAAATCAAAAAACAGCCAGGGAAACGAGGCAGCAACAGAGAATGAGATCAGATCGAACATGTTGAAGAGCGGAGGAGCAGCATTTGTTGAAGAGGATGAAAGTTCCTTCCTTGAGCTGCGTAAGATAATAAAGATCATCCATAAGGCAGGCGGCATTCCATGTTATCCGGTCCTGCTCGACGATCCTTCCGGTAACTATACTGAATTCGAAGCAGATCCTGAAAAACTGCACAGAACCCTTTCAGAGCTTGGTATTGAATCCATTGAACTGATCCCGGGGAGAAACGATTTCTCAAGACTTAAAAGTTTTGTTGAATATTTTCATGGGAAAGGATTCATTGTAACTTTCGGTACTGAACATAATACACCTGAGATGATCCCTTTAACAGTTACCTCAAGGGGTTCTGTACCACTGGATGACACATTGAGGAAGATTGCCTGGGAAGGAGCATGTGTTCTGGCTGCTCACCAGTATCTCCGGGCCAACGGTAGACAGGGATATATCCTTCCTGACGGAACGAACAGTAATAAACAAAAGAATGATCTTATTAACCTGGGACAACTGGTAATTGAATATTACTTAAACATTTTTGACAATGAAACCGGAAATTAAAGATCTTATCGGCATCTCACAATATTATGGATCCACTAAGGAGTATGTAATAGCAGGAGGAGGAAATACTTCTTTCAAGGATGAACAAACAATATGGATAAAAGCAAGCGGTTACCCACTGGCGGACCTCACAGAGGATGGTCTTGTTGGTTTAAGCAGGGAGAAGCTCCGTGTCATCTCATCAAAAGTATACTCCGACGATCCGTCAACCCGTGAGGAACAGGTCAAGAATGATATGTTCCTGAGTATTCTCGGCCACGATAAAAGCAGACGTCCATCTGTGGAGACTTCCCTGCATGAGATAATCGGCTATAAATTCGTGGTACACCTCCACCCTACACTTATTAACGGAATGCTGTGCAGCAGAAATGCAAAGAGCATGACTACCAGGCTTTTCGGTGAAAGGGTACTTTTTGTTCCCTATACCGACCCGGGTTATACCCTCTTTAAGAAACTGGACACTGATATTAAACTGTATAATGAAAAGTTCTCTGCTGATCCGCAGATAATATTCCTCGAAAACCATGGTGTTTTTGTCGGGGCTGACACTACCGGGGAGATAAAGGAGATATATAATGATATCATAAAGCTTATTGAGGAACATATGACTCCGGTGGGCGATGTAAGGCAACTGCCCTATAATCCTGTCCTCACCAATGTACTGCCCGGACTGCGCCTGCTCCTGTCAGGTGAAAATAGTTCTGTAATAAGATACCATAATAACTCTCTCCTGGCACAGTATTACCAGAATCAACAGGAATTCCATAAAATATCATTACCACTTACACCCGATATTATTGTTTACTGCAAAACCAGGTATATGTATGTTGAACAATCGTCAACAGCTGAAAAGATCCTCGATTCTGTGAGACACCAGTTACCGCGCTTTGTAAATGAATACGGATATCTACCGAAAGTATTGATAATAAAGGATATGGGAGTTTTTGCAATAGCAGGAAATTATGCATCAGCAGAAGCGACTCTCGATGTTTACGAAGACCTTGTCAGTATCAGTCATTATGCATCACAATGTGGCGGTATTAAGTTTCTCACCCCTGAGCAGGTAGCATTCATCGACCAGTGGGAAGTCGAAAACTACAGGAGAAAAGTGTCACAGGCAACCGGGGCTGCCGGCAGGCTTAGCAATAAAATCGCTGTTGTTACGGGAGGTGCACAGGGATTTGGTGCTGGTATCGCTGAATCACTCTTTGCACTAAATGTTAATGTGGTGATTGCTGATCTGAATGAGGAAGCGGGTACTGCATTTGCCGGAAAGCTGCAATCCAAACAGGCAAAGAACAAGGCTTTATTCGTAAGGACAGATGTCTCTGATCCTCTTTCTGTTAAGGATCTCATATCCGCCACTGTCAGAGAGTTCGGCGGACTCGATATAATGGTTAGCAATGCAGGTGTTTTGAAGGCCGGTGGTCTTGATGAAATGGACCCTGATACATTCTCAAAAACCACTGGTGTTAACTACAATGGTTATTTCCATTGCGCTAAATATGCTTCGGAGGTAATGAAGCTGCAGAACAATGAGGATCCTGATTATTTCACCGACATCATCCAGATCAACTCGAAATCGGGACTCAGGGGCAGTAACCGCAATTTCGCCTATGCAGGCGCAAAATTTGGAGGCATTGGGCTCACACAGTCCTTTGCGATGGAACTTGCACCATTCAGGATCAAGGTCAATTCCATATGCCCGGGCAATTTTTATGAAGGACCGCTTTGGTCAGATCCGCATAATGGTTTATTTGTACAGTACCTGAAAACAGGAAAGGTACCGGGAGCCAAAACTATAGATGAGGTCAGGAAATATTATGAGGACCAGGTACCTATGAAAAGAGGGTGTAAGCTGGAAGATGTTATGAAAGCACTTCTCTATATAATCGACCAGGAATACGAAACAGGACAGGCGATACCCGTTACCGGCGGACAGGTGATGCTGGGATAGGGAGAGGGCGACAGGCAAACATCCGTAGCTTTAGTGAAGGATGTCAAAACAGGCGGCTGTTACCATGACTTCAATTTAATATGGGAGTGGATAGATTAAAGAAACTAAGGATATGAAAACAAAAGCAGTAAGAATATACGGTAAGAAGGATCTCAGGCTTGAGGAGTTTGATTTGCCGGAAATGAAAGATGATGAGATACTGGCACATGTTATTTCCGACAGCATCTGTATGTCGTCCCATAAAGCAGCGCTCCAGGGTGCGGACCACAAGCGTGTGCCGGATGATATACATATTAACCCTGCTATGATCGGGCACGAATTTGCAGGTATAATACTTGAAGTCGGCAAAAAATGGCAGGGCAGATTCAGTAAAGGGCAGAAGTTCTCAATACAGCCTGCCATGAGTCGGACCGGGACCCTTGATGCACCCGGATATTCCTTTCGTTATATAGGGGGCGATGCAACACATGTTATTATCCCTTCAGTAGTAATGGAAGCAGACTGCCTGTTACCATATAACGGGGAGGCATTCTTTCCGGCATCTCTTTCTGAACCTATGTCATGTATTGTCGGTGCCTTTCATGCAAGCTACCACGTACCGCCCGGAACTTATGTGCACGACATGGGGATTCGGAAAGGAGGTAAGATGGCAATTCTTGCAGGTGTCGGTCCTATGGGACTGGGTGCAATAGATTATGCATTACACCAGGAGCGTAAGCCTGATCTGCTTGTAGTTACCGACATTGATGACAGCCGTCTCTCCAGGGCCGCATGCCTCTTCACACCTGAAAATGCTGCAAAGGAAGGAATTAACCTGGTATATGTGAATACCGGGAAACTGGATGACCCGGTCGCTCATCTGCGGGATCTTACAGGCGGTACAGGCTTTGATGATGTGTTCGTCTTTGCACCCGTTAAACCAGTCATCGAACAGGGTGATGCAATCCTGGGCTTTGACGGATGCCTAAACTTCTTTGCCGGGCCGACAAATCCTGAGTTTAAGGCTGAACTGAATTTCTATAATGTACACTATGCCTTCACTCATATAGTGGGCACATCGGGTGGCAACACCGACGATATGCGCGAATCATTGAAACTGATGGGAGAAGGCAAGATCAATCCGGCTGTGATGATCACTCATGTAGGCGGACTCGATGCTGTTGTTGAAACAACCCTTAACCTTCCGCAGATACCAGGCGGAAAGAAGCTTATATATACAAATATCTCAATGCCTCTTGTTTCGCTTTATAAACTTGGTGAACTGGGCAAAGCAGATAAATTTTATGCCGGACTGAACGAAATAGTTATGAAAAACGATTATATCTGGTCTTTGGAGGCTGAAAAATACCTGCTTGCAAATGCCAGACCAATTTAGGAAACTTCCTTCCGAAACTTTTCCGCAAATTCATCGGAGATATAGTTATCATAACTCATACAGACATGTGTGGCAAAACTGACGGCAGCAGATATTATTTCTGACCACTCCTTTTCTGTCAGGGACTCCAGTTCCTCCCTTTTGATATTATTCCTGTATATCGAGCTTATCATGCCCGCATTGAAATTATCGCCCGCGCCTATAGTGCTCAATGGAGTAATATTTTCTACAGGGAACCTGCCTTTAAAAGAAGCTGTCCTTACATATACTCCTTCAACATTGGCAGTGTATACCAGGCAACCACAATACTCCCTTATAGTCTCCCATGCCTCATCAGGAGTGTTCACACCGAATATGTTCTTAAAGTCCTCATCAGATCCCCTTAGCAGGTTAGCCATTCCTATGTTCTCTATTATCAGCGGACGAAGTTCATTCAACTCAGAGATGTGAGACGATCTGAAGTTGGGATCGTATAATATCAATGCTCCGCTCTCACTGGCGTTCTTAACAAACTTTTTGAATTTATCCCTTATCTCAGGCCATATGGCGTAAAATGAACCACACTGCACTATATCATTCTTACTAAGATCAGGGAATTCAATAGCAAGACGTTCTTCAGGAAAATCTTTATAGAATGTATACCTGGCATCATTGTTTTCGTCCAGGAATGCCAGCGCCAGCGATGTGGATCCGTCGTTGAAACGGTGTACAAAAGATGAATCAACACCATTGTTCTTAAGGAAATCATCGATCAGGTCCCCTACATCGTCATGTCCATATTCACTTATAAATGAGACAGGTAATCCTATTCTTCCCATTGATACGACACTGTTTAGGACCGATCCTCCGGCTTTTGCAGCCCTTGGTTGCCCGTCCTTAAAAATAATATCCAGTACAGTCTCCCCTATTCCGTATATTTTTCGCATATGAAATTTGTATAAATAATATGGTTTGGGCTCAATTTACAAATAAATTACGAACAGAACAACGGTGGAGCTGTGCGGCTGGTACGACGGTATGACGGCATGATGGTATGATGGTATGACGGTAAGACGGTATGACGATATGACGGTACCGAGGTATGGAGGTATGGAGGTATGTAGGTATGGAGGTATGGAGGTACTGTTTTCCAGTGGCATGATCCTTTCATACCGCGTAGCGGTTATGGTATTATAGAAATGCAACCACGCACAAATGTTTTTCATACCGCG
>CAYQBZ010000067.1:1433-4503 GCA_964415855.1 uncultured Rikenellaceae bacterium | reverse complement strand
ACAAATGTTTTTCATACCGCGTAGCGGTTATGGTATTATAGAAATACAACCACGAACAAATGTTTTTCATACCGCAAAGCGGTTATGGCATTGTAGAATATCATTATATTTACCTGATCAATACCAGGAGGCAAAGATGAAAGCAATGATGCTCACAGGGATCAGGGAGATGGAGATGAAAGACATCCCCGAACCCATGATAGTCAATCCGCATGATGTTAAGATCAAAATGTCGGTGCTTGGCATATGCGGATCGGATATCCATTATTATACCCAGGGACAGATAGGTTCCCAGAAGGTGAAATTCCCGTTCACCGTAGGTCATGAAGGCGCCGGGATTGTTGCAGAGGTAGGTGACGAAGTAACAAATGTAAAACCCGGTGACAAAATAGCCATCGAGCCGGCTATGCCATGCCGGGAATGCGACCAGTGCCTTGCAGGACGGCATCATACCTGCCGTAAATTAAAATTCCTGGGATGCCCCGGACAGGCAGAAGGATGCCTTATGGAATATATTATAATGCCGGATAAAAGTTGTTTTCCACTGACCGGACAACTTACCCCCGACCATGGTTCAATATCAGAACCTCTTGCGATAGGTGTATATTCTGTCAGGAAATCAGGAGGAGTCAAAGGTCAAAAGATCGGTATTATCGGATTTGGGCCTATCGGCATGAGTGTCATGCTGGCTGCAAAGGAACAGGGAGCTGATAAGATCTATGTATCGGAGAAAATTGATGAAAGATCAGCCATAGCCAATAAAGAGGGGGCTGCACTTACAGGTAATCCGCTGAAGGAAGATATTGTTGAAAAGATAAAGCTGCAGGAGCCACTCGGGCTGGATGTGATCTTTGAATGCTGTGGTCAGCAGGAGGCACTTGACCAGGCAATAGAATTACTTAAACCCGGAGGCAGGATAATTGTCGTGGGGATCCCTGAATTCGAACGCTGGTCAATGAATGTTGAGACAACGCGCCGGAGGGAGATGGCCCTCCAGTTCATCAGGAGACAGGTCGACTGCGTGGAACCAGCACTTGAAATGATGAAGACCGGGTTGATAAAAATTGACAACATGGTCTCACACCGTTTCCCGTTTGACAGGACAAAAGAAGCCTTCGACCTGGTTGCTGACTATAAGGATGGCGCAATGAAAGTTATGATCGATTTTTAAAGATATACATATTATAATACATATTTTAATACATATTATAATACGTATTTTTTACCCCGAAAGCTCATCAATTAATTTTAAACAACTGAAATGAAAACACTATCCTATGGTCCTAAGCTCCTTATTGTTATCTGTTATGTGTTGTTAATATTATCTACAGGTCCAGTCTCTGCAGAACTGACCTCAAAAGAAAGAAATATCCTTGCTAACAAAGCCAGGTCCATTGACCTTGGGAAAGTACTTATCACCGATAACTCATGGAACACCTTCCCGGATTATAAGAACAGGCAATTCTGGCAGAATCTGCCTGCTGCCATAAGGGATGAATACATTTCAAATGCGGAAAGTTACCTCGATTATAACTGGCCTGTAGTCAAAGCAACCGATTACCTCGAATTTATACGCTCAGGAGACAGGCGGCAGGGATCTTATGCTGCTCCAAGCAGGGCGCTTAACAGCCTGGTAATGGGAGAGCTTGTGGAAGGAAAGGGCCGGTTCATCGACCAGATAATCAATGCTGTATGGTATTATAGCGAACAGACATGGTGGGGATGGTCAGCTCATCTTTACTTTCAGAAAGCACCTGGAGGATTACCCGATGTGAATGAGCCGACAGTTGATCTTGGAGTCGGCGAGATAACAAGTGACCTGTCATGGACCTGGTATCTCTTCAGGGATGAATTTGACAAGGTGCATCCGCTGATCTCACAAAGGCTGAAGCAGGAAATCATTCATAAAGCCCTTACTCCCTACTTTGAACGTGACGATTTTGGCTATATGGGTTTTCATGGCGGACGCCCCAACAACTGGAATCCATGGGTTAACTATAACATGCTGAACTGTTACCTTCTTATCGAATCAGATCCTGTCAGAAAGGTTGCCGAGGTACAGAAGGTAATCAATTCACTCGACAAGTTCCTTAACGGATATTCCGATGACGGTGGTTGCGATGAGGGACCCTCCTACTGGGGAGCCGCAGGAGCCCTGCTCTATGAGAGTCTTGAAATACTCAATAAGGCAACAGGTGACAGGTTCGATGTCTTTGGCGATCCTCTTATACAGAATATAGGGAAATATTTCTACAAGGTTAATATACACGCCCCTTACTTCCTCAATTTCGCCGATGCAGATGCCACAACAGGAGGTAATCCCTCCGCGGTCTACAGGTACGGAAAAGCTATTCACGATCAGCAGATGCAACAATTCGGAGCATACCTTGCAAAACTTGGAAAATGGGGAGAACATAGCCTCAGCGGGAAGATATGTGACCAGATAAAAAACCTGGGACTGCTTGATGAGATAAAAAATGCTGAAGGGAAAGAAGCACTGGTGGCCGATTTCTGGCTGCCAGATACGGAGGCGGCCGGAGCACGCGATAAGGAAGGAAGCTATATGGGATTCTTCTTCGGGGCAAAGGGCGGGTTTAACAACGAGAGTCATAATCACAACGATGTAGGGACCTGTATAATGTATTACGATGGTAAACCATGCCTGATCGACCTGGGCCGTGAAGAATATACGGCTAAAACATTCAGCGCGAACCGTTACGAGATATGGACCATGCAGTCGGGATATCACACACTGCCCGTGATCAATGGAACGGAACAGATGCAGGGGGAAAAATACAAAGCAAAAGACTCTGACTTCAAGGTAAACTCCGGATCTGCAACCTTTGTAACCAATATCGCAGGTGCTTATCCTGAAAAGGCTGGTGTAAAAAACTGGATACGAAGCTATACTCTGAACAGGGGAAAAAGTTTCACTATCAGCGACAGGTATGAACTCTCCGTGGCCAGTGGCGTAACAAGCTCTAATATAATGACTTACTGCAAGGTTTCTGAAATAAAACCAGGGCAACTTAAGTTTGAAGGTGATGGTTTCACATTAGTAATGACATAT
>CAYQBZ010000067.1:0-1423 GCA_964415855.1 uncultured Rikenellaceae bacterium | reverse complement strand
TAAAATAGTAAAGCCGGTAATCGAATATATTGAAATAACCGACAGGTCGCTGAAGCGTTACTGGCCCAATGGAGTAACACGTGTGATTCTTGAGTTCATAAATCCCGGCCTCAGGGGAGGTCAGAGTGTTACCTTTAAGCCCTTATAAAAGTTTAGATTGTTTCAAGATTTACAGCTTCCTGTACCTCATCAAGGCCTCAATAAAATAGTAATCGGCATACGATAAGGGTACATCCACCTCGCTTTTTGCCGGGAGTGATCCGACACTATGCATCAGGATGAAATTGCCATTCTCTCCAGGTCTGGCCGTATAGGAAGGAGAGGCAAGTGTTCTCAGTTGTTTCTCTGCCACACCAAGATATTCTTTCCCTTTTTCTCCACCGGTCAGTCCACTTAGCTCTATGAGAGCAGATGCCATTATGGCTCCGGCTGACGCATCTCTTAAAGCATCAGGTATTCCGGGAGCATCATAATCCCAGTAAGGGATCTTGTCTTCAGGAAGATTCGGATTATTAATAAGGAAATCCGCCATATGCTGTGCCTGAAGCAGATAACGCTCAAGTCCCGTCTCACGGTACATCATTGTATAGCCATATAAGCCCCAGCTCTGTCCCCTTGCCCATGATGATTCATCAGCCGCACCCTGCGATGTTTGCCTGGCCTCAACAGCCCCTGTGATGGTGTCGTAAGATACTACGTGGTATGTGCTGTAATCGGGACGAAAATGATATTTCATGGTGGTATCGGCATGACTGACAGCTATATGATAGAAACTGGAATCTCCTGATTCCTTAAAGGCCCACATCAGTAGTTCGAGGTTCATCATATTATCTATAATTACGGGGCACTGCCATTGCCTCCTGCTTCCCCACGACTGGATGCATCCTATATTAGGCCTGAACCGTGTACAGAGTGACTTAGCACCTGTCAGTAATACCTCTTTATAGCTCTCCTCACCTGTAATCCTTAATCCGTTACCAAAACTGCAATACAATATAAATCCCACATCGTGATTATTCGTTGTGTATTTCTCCCTTTCAACACGAGAGGTCATCTCCTTCGCATCTTCCTCCATGTTGTTGTCGCCTGAATATTCATAAAGATACCAGAGACAACCGGGATAAAATCCGCTAGTCCACCATCGTGAATTTTCAGTAATCAGGTTCCCTTCTGCATCGATTGTCCTTGGCAACTGACCGGGTTTATCTTTCATTACAGCAGTCATAAGGTTATACTGTTGCACCGAAAATGCCAGAGACTCATCAACAACGCGGGTCATCGATTTCTCATTGTTACACGAGACTGTCATTAACATCAGTGTCACTATCAAAGCTACGGAATGTCTTATCATGATAGTTTATGTTATAGGTTATAGGTTATAGGTTATAGGTTATAGGTTATAGGTTATAGGTTATAGGTTATA